>CAXNGR010000121.1:0-8317 GCA_964201265.1 Verrucomicrobiaceae bacterium | reverse complement strand
CGAAGGCGCTGCGCTATTTGGCGCAGTTCAAGATTCTTGCCGAGGAGCCTGCGGCCAGGCAGGAGCTGGAGGCCATCATCAAGACGAACGACTGGGAGCCGAAGAAGAAGTAAACGCGGAATCGTGGGTCGACTGCGTTTGGCGGATGCGTGACACAAAACCTGGAGTGACCTTCGCCAAACTATCCGGCTTCAGGACTCATCGTCAGCTTCCACGCGCCAAAGCGGCCGACTAGTTTTGCGCAGCGCTGCACCAGCCCCTCGTAGGACGGCGTCGAGACATCACGTTCATCCTCCAGCAGATGGCTCTGCTAGAGAATGCGGTCCGCCGCATCTGTTTTGAACGGGACGTCCACACCGCGAATGCGGTGCGAGGGCGAGGGAAAAAGACAGGAGCAATGCCATTCCACCGCAGGAAGCGGTCAGGCTCGACATCCCTGCCCTGAAATGCTCTCATCGGCCTCAGCCATGCACCTCCGCATCCTCGCCACCCTCCTGCTGCTCACCTCCTGCGGCCGCAGCGCCGATCCCGCCGCTCGTGAGAAAGAACTCAGCTATCTCCGCGCGGTCGTGCCGGAAGACTTGCTCGAATTTGCCCATGTCGAAGTCCCTGCCATCGAAAACATCGCCATCATTGGCGAAGGCGCGGCCCAGCACCTCGGCCTGCATGTGTTCCCCGGCCAGAAGAAGCTCAATGGCGGCATCCGTGCCGAGATCAGTGTCGATTACCCGCACAAGCAGGGCGATACCGTGCGCTACGCTTGGCGCTTCATGGTTCCGAAGGGATTCGTGTCCGATGCGCCGAAGAACCGCTGGTGGATCATTGGCCAGTGGCACGATCAGCCAAATCCCGTTCGTGGCGAAAACTGGAACGGCTTTCCCTCCAGGAGTCCGCCCGTGCTCCTCGGTCTCGGTGAATTGCAGGGCAAGCTCGGCTTCGGCATCGCCTACGGCCCCGATCAATCGCAGAAACACGGCCCCATCTTCATCGAGTCTGGCAAATGGCACAGCATCGCCGTCGAGATCCATTGGTCAGAGAAAGCTGACGGCAAAGCCACCTTCTTCCTCGACGACATGTCAAAACCCGTCGCCACCGCCACCGGCCCGAACATGCACAACGACTTCCAGCACTTCCTCAAGCTCGGCATGTACCGCCATCCCGAGATCGAGACGGACAACTGGATCTATGTGGATGATTTGAAGATCACGAAGCCGTGAGGTAAATTGGGTGCCTGTAGAAACCTTGGCCCAATCTCACGGCTTGCTCCTGCCTTGAGAAATCCGATCATAAAACTATGCCTATTCCCGACTACCAAACGTGCATGTTGCCTTTGCTGCGATTTGCCTCAACCGGCAAAGAACATCAGTTGAAAGATGCAATAAGTGCGTTGGCTGATGAATTTTCTCTTACGGAAGAGGAAAGAAATGAGTTCCTTCCGAGCGGCCAACAGGCAGTATTCACAAACCGAATTGGCTGGGCTCGCACCTACTTGAAGAAGGCGGCGCTCCTGTCTTCACCGAGACGAGCATATTTTCAAATAACCGAACGTGGTCGAAGCGTTCTCAAAGAGAATCCTCCCGCGATAAATCAAAAGTATCTCGAACGCTTTCCAGAGTTCATCGAGTTCAAGAGTATTCGGCGTGATAAAACTGAAGAGAATAGTTCGGACACACCTGAGCTTGCGCTTGGACAGACTCCACACGAAGCGCTAGAAACAGCCTACGAACGCCTTCGCTCTGAATTAGCAGCGGAGATACTGTCCAGCATCAGAGGTTGCGATCCCACACTCTTCGAGAACATCGTCGTCGAACTTATCGTGAAAATGGGTTATGGCGGCAGCCGTAAGGATGCTGGCCGGGCGATTGGCCGAAGCGGCGACGAGGGAATTGATGGAATCATCAAGGAAGATCATCTCGGCTTGGACAACATTTACATTCAAGCCAAGCGCTGGGAGGCGACTATCGGACGACCAGAGATTCAGAAATTTGCGGGCGCACTCCAAGGCCAGCGTGCACGCAAGGGAATCTTCATCACGACATCCGATTTCACGAAGGAAGCCGTGGAATTTGTCTCAAAGATCGATTCCAAGATCATTTTGATCGATGGTGCCACGCTAGCAAAGCTCATGATCGATTTTGGCGTTGGCGTAAACCCCGTCGCTACATACCAGGTTCAGAAAATCGATTCCGACTACTTCACCGACAACTAAAACAAAAGGCGGATTCGTTGGAGAGCATCCGCACAAGCCGGTTGCAAAAGCACCGCTCCCGTCCTGCTTCAGGCAATGACCGAATCACTCACCCGCCACCTCCAAAAAACCGGCGTCATTGCCGTGCTCATGATCGACCGTGCTGACGATGCCGTGCCGCTGGCGCGGGCTTTGCTCGCTGGCGGTGTCGATTGCATCGAACTCACGCTGCGCACCGATGCAGCGCTCGAATCGCTGAGGCGCATTCGTACTGAGGTGCCGGAGATGAACGTCGGCGTCGGCACGATTTTGACTCCCAAACAGGTCAATGATGCCAAGGAAGCGGGTGCGAGCTTCGGCGTGGCTCCGGGTATGAATCCGCGTGTCGTCGCCGAGGCAAAACGCATCGGCCTGCCCTTTGCTCCCGGTGTTTGCACGCCGACGGACATCGAACTGGCCATTGAGGCCGGTTGCAAGCTGCTCAAGTTCTTCCCCAGCGAACCCTGCGGAGGCCTGGCCTATCTGCGCACGATCTCTGCGCCCTTCATGCACCTCGGCGTTCAGTTCATCCCGCTCGGCGGCGTCGGTCCGGCGAATGCGGCGCAGTATTTGAAAGAGCCTTCGGTGCTCGCGCTTGGGGGTTCATGGCTTGCGCCGAAGGATTTGATCGCCAAGGGCGACTGGGCGGCGATCACGATGCTCGCACGCGAGGCCAGCGACATCGTCAAGCAAGTGCGCCAATGAGCCGCGTCGTCACGTTCGGTGAAATCATGGCCCGCATCGCCACGCCAGGCTTTGCGCGGTTTCAGCAGGCCATGCCGGGCAGAGTGAATGTCACCTTCGCCGGCGCGGAAGCATCCATCGCGGCCTCGTTGGCCTATCTCGGCATCGACGCGGCTTTTGTGACCGCCTTGCCTGATCACGCCATCGCCGATGCCTGCATCGCTGATCTGCGCGGCCTTGGGGTTGAGACGAAACACATCCTGCGCACAGCGGAAGGCCGCCTGGGCATCTATTTCCTCGAACACGGTGCCAATCAGCGCGGTGGCAACGTCATTTACGACCGCGATGGCTCCACCGTGGCCATCACAGCTGCGTCCGCCTACGATTGGGACGCGATCTTCACCGGCTGCAAATGGTTCGTCATCTCCGGCATCACGCCCGCCATCTCGCGAAATGCCGCCGACGTCGCGCTCATCGCCGTGCAGGAAGCCGTGCGCAGAAAAATCAAAGTCGTGTGCGACATGAACTACCGCACCAAGCTCTGGCGCTGGAACCCGCCGCTCCCCGCACGCGAACTCGCCACGCGCACGATGAAAACGCTCCTGCCGCACGTCGCTGTCTTCATCGGCGGCATCAGCGATGCCACCGCCATGCTCGGCATCGACTTCAGCGGTGATCTGAAGACGCTGGCGAATCAAATCGTCGCCGAGTTCCCCAATCTCACGCACGCCGCCTTCACGCTGCGCGATGGCAGCACCTCCGCCGCGCAATGCTTCAGCGGCGCGCTTTACGAAGCCGCCACTGGCACGCTCTACACCGCACCGAGTTACACCATCACTCAAATCATCGACCGCCTCGGTGCTGGCGATGCCTTCACCGCCGGCCTCGTCTTTTCATTCCTCCAAAACTCCACCGCGCCAGCCGCCATCGCCTTCGCCACCGCCGCCGGATGCCTCGCGCATTCGATTGAAGGCGACTACAACTACAGCAATCGCGATGAAATAGAATTGCTTATGAAAGGCGATGCCGCAGGCCGTGTCAGCCGCTAATTTCATCATGTCCACTACTACTCCGCAATCTCCCGACCGCTGGTCCCTCGAATCCTGGTTCTCTGGCTTTGGGAACCCTGACTACACCGACTTCAAAACCGCGCTCGTGCGTGATGTCGATGCGTTGAAGACCCAAGCCGCCGCTTTGGGCAGCGGAACGAACGAAATCGTGAGCGTCATCAATGCGCTGGAGTCGCTGGGCGACCGCCTCGGTCATCTGTCGGCTTATCTCGGCTGCTTATCGGCGGACGATGCCAATGATGAGGCGGTGAAGGCGGATGAGGCATGGATTTCGACGCTCGAAGCCGAAAGCACCAAGCTCCAGGCTTCCCTGCGTTCAGCGCTGGCCGCTTTGAGCGATGCCGCATTCGCCACATTACTTGGCGATGCCTCATTGAAGCATGCCGAGCACGCTGTACAGCGCATGCGCTACGAAGGCCAGCATCAGATGAAATCGGAGATGGAGGCGCTGGCTGCTGACCTCAATGTGAACGGCCTGCATGCCTGGGGTCGGCTCTACGACACTCTCACGGGTAAGATGGAGTTTGAGATGACCTTCCCGGACGGGCACAAGGAGACTGTGCCGATGTCGCGGCGCCGTGCGCTGATGTCCGAACCCGATCGCAAGCTGCGTGAAGCGGCGTTTCACGACGGGCAGAAGCCGTGGAATGATCACGCCACGACGCTCGCCGCCGGTTTGAACGGCATCGCTGGCACGCGTTTGAGTTTGTATGGACGTCGTGGCATCCCACACTTTCTCGACACGCCGCTGTTTGATGGCGCGATGAGCCGCAAGTCGCTCGACGCGATGCTGGAGGCCATCCACACGCACATCGAGCTGCCGCGTCGTGCGTTAAGAAAAGCAGCAAAACTGCAAGGCACCTCCGCCTTGCACTACTTCGACCTCGAAGCACCTCAAATCGCCCCGCCGGACGAAAAGGAGCTCACTTGGGATGAGGCCTGCGCGACGGTCGATCAAGCCTTCAGCGCTGCCTATCCGAAGCTCGGCGCGTATTTTCGTGAAATGCTCGCGCAGCGCTGGATCGAGGCGCAGCCGCGTGCGGGCAAGCGTCCAGGCGCGTTTTGCACCGGATCGCAGCTCAAGCACGAAGAGCGCGTCTATATGACCTTTCACAAGACCGTGCATGACATGGTCACGCTCGCGCACGAGGTCGGTCATGCGTGGCATTCGTGCGTGCTGCGACCTGCACGTTCCTTTGCGGCCAGCTATCCGATGACACTCGCGGAGACGGCTTCCAATTTCGGCGAGATGATCCTGCTCAGCGGCCTGATGAACGATCCCGGCATCACCGAGGCGACGAAGGCCTACTTACTCGACCAGGAGATGCTTCGTGCACACGCCTACCTGATCAATATTCCCATGCGCTACGAGTTCGAGAAGGCCTTTTACACCGAACGCGCCGCCGGCGAAGTCTCCGTCTCACGTCTGAGCGAACTCATGAGCGAAGCGCAACGCAAGCTCTACGGCGACACGCTGCTTGATGACGGCACCGACCCGATGTTCTGGGCCTACAAGATGCATTTCTTCATCACCGGCGTCTCCTTCTACAACTTCCCCTACGTCTTCGGCTACCTGCTCAGCCAGGCGCTCTTTGCCCGCTTCAAAGTCGAGGGCGCGGCCTTCCTACCACGCTACGAAGCCTTCCTCGCCATGACCGGCAGCGCCACCTGCGAGGAAGTGGTGAAGCAAACGCTCGGCGAAGACCTCACCAATCCCGAGTTCTGGGCCACGGCACTGAAAGCCATGGAGCCTTCGCTCATCGCCTACGAAGCCATCAAGTGAGCGGGATAGAAGCCTCGGCGTTTTCTCGTTGCCTGAGCCTTCATGAAAGCCTTCACGCGCACGCTTCTCGTTACGTTTGGCCTCGCTGTCTCTACCCAGGCGGACGAGGCGTCGAAACAAATCGACGCCCTCCTCGCCAAAGACTGGCAGCAGCACGAGCTGACGCCGAATCCGTCCGCCAGCGATGAAACCTTCGTCCGCCGCGCTCATCTCGACATCATCGGCCGCATTCCGACGATGCAGGAGACGCAGTCGTTCTTGAAAAGCCCTGACAAAGGCAAGCGTGCAAAGCTGATCGACGCGCTGCTCGCCAGCGACGGCTACGCCCAGCACCTGTTTCATTTCTGGGCCGATCTGCTGCGCGTGCAGTCGCGTGCGAACAGCGGCCAGGGTGACATGACCTCCAAGCCCTATCTGGAGCATGTGAAGCGCCGCATTCGCGAAAACATGCCGTATGATGCCTTCGTCCGCGAGCTGCTCACTGCACAGGGCAAGGTGTGGGACAATCCGGCCATCGGCTACTACATGCGCGACATCGGTATGCCGCTGGACAACCTATCGAACACCACGCGTGTCTTCCTTGGCACGCGCATCGAGTGCGCCCAGTGTCACAACCATCCCTTCGACAAATGGACGCAGATGCATTTCTACCAGATGGCCGCCTTCACCTATCCGCTGGAGACGAATTTCACCGGCGTCTCGGATAAAGGCGAGTTGATGGAGTTGAAGCGTGCCGCCGACAAAAGGCCCGAACTGGCCGTGCAAACCCGCCACATGGGCCGCGTGTTTGAGAACCTCGGCGACTTCGTGCGCTACAGCAAAGTCCAAGCGCTGCCCACGCGTGTGCTGAAGCTGCCGCACGATTATCAATACACCGACGCGAAGCCGCAGGAGGCCGTTAAGTCCGCCACGATGCTCGGGAAACCCATCAGCGGTGATTTGCAGGCCTTCGCGGACTGGATGACCTCGCCGGAAAACCCACGCTTCACCAAGGTGATCACCAACCGCCTGTGGAAGAAGGTTTTCGGCGTCGGTTTGATCGAACCGGTCGATGAACTCTTCGACAACACGGTGGCGATGAATCCAGCGCTCATGTCGCATCTTGAAAAGCTCATGATCGAACTTCGCTACGATGTGAAGTCCTTTCTGCGCGTGCTTTACAACACGCAGGCTTATCAAAACGAGGCCACGAAGAGCGAACTCGTTCCTGGCGTGGTCTATCACTTCACCGGTCCCGTTCTGCGCCGGATGACCGCTGAGCAGATTTACGACAGCTTTGTCACGCTCATCCATCCCACGCCCGACCTGCCGCGCCGGAAGGGCATCGACACCGAAATGGCCCAGAAGCTCGTCTATCGCGGCAAACTCAGCGATGCGCTCGATCTCATGACTCCGCAGGAGATTTTCGATGGAGCGATGAAGGCCTCGGAGGTCTATGAATCCGTCTCCGCGCGCGCCAAACCGCTGCGCGACGCCTACACCGCCGCGCAGAAGGCCAAGGACAAGGAAAAGATCGAAAAGCTGAACCTCGAGATTCGCAGTGTCGAGTTCGTCGCCCGCACAGGCATCCATGATCACGTCGTTGTGCCTGCCGTGGCCCGCCTTTACACGAAAAAGACCGGCAAACCGGCACCGCCGCCGATTCCTGTCGTCAAACCCGGCATGGAAGAACTCAAGAAAGCCGGGCAAAACCGCGCCTACATCGACGTGCCCGGCTACGACATCGACCAAGCCATCCCACGCGAGGAAAAGAAGGCTGCGGAAGCTCGCGACGCGGTTTATCTTCGCGAAGCAGGATTGCGAGGCATGTTCCCACAAGATGTCGATGCCTATCTCAAATCCCGCCGTGCCCAGGCCAAAGACTGGCCCCGCGCCGCCGAACTCGATTCTCCCGCGCCCCGCGGCCACTACTTGCGCGAATTCGGTCAGAGCGACCGCGATCTCATCGAAAACGCCAACTCCGACGCCTCCATGCCGCAGGCGCTCGTCTTGATGAACAGCGAATTGTTTGAAGCCATCCTCAAACCGCACACGCAACTGCGCCTGAACCTCGCAGCCGCCAAATACGCCGACGACCAGCTTGCCGCCATTTATCTGACGCTGCTCTCGCGTCTGCCCACCGAGGCCGAAAAAACCGCGTGGGCCAAGTCAGGCCTCACCAGCCCAGAAGACCTCGTCTTCGCGCTGATCAACACGCAGCAGTTCATCTTTGTGCGCTGAAGTCTGGAGTCTTCTGATGATCTCATTCCGCCGCACCGCACGCCTTTTTCTGCGCTTCGTTCTCGCGATCATTCTGCTCGCGCTGCTGCTGTTCGGCGTTAGCTGGTGGTTTTTTCATCCGTCGTTCACGGAAACACGAGGCATCGTTTACACGAAGCGAAATGGGCGTGACCTCACGCTCGATGTCGTGAAACCGGCTCATCCGAGCGGCAGCGGCATCCTGGTGATGGTGAGCGGAAAATGGAAGTCGGACCCGAAGAAGTTCCAGGCGTGGATGGCTTCTTCTTTTCTGCGTCAGGGACACACGTTGATCGCGGTGTCCCATCTTTCCCA
>CAXNGR010000120.1:0-8376 GCA_964201265.1 Verrucomicrobiaceae bacterium | reverse complement strand
GGTTCATCCCCATGGTGCGGCTGCAAAATCGTGGCCAGATTTGCAGCCTGTTTCACTCTCACACAGGCAGTTTTTTACCGGAGCGGAGCCATTTTGCCGGAGCGGCGGTGGAGAACGTCTGCACCATCCCAAGTGTGAGCACTCCTCCGGGCCTGGGCCGGTTTTTCTCGGATTATGCCGGAAAGATCAGCGTCACGATTTCGTGGCGCTCCGGCAGTCTCACCCAAGACGAGATGGCGTCAGTCCGCGCCAGTGTTTTGACCGATCTGGCGGGTTGAAGCCGCAAAAATGAGGAAAAGTGCCAGGGAACCGCGACATGGACAGGCAGGCTGCCGTTGCTTCCGTCAGGACCTGGCGGGGTTCGCAAGCTGAACATCCGCGGCCCCTGACGCTCTCGATTTAGCCGCTGGCCCCGCCGCGCACAAGGACGATTCCACGCTCTGCCACAAAATGACTGAAGATTGGTGTTGTCGAAAGACACCGCTTCCGGTAAAAATCGCGCCCTTAATTCGTAAATCCGCTCCCTTTTATGGTCTGGAAAATTCTATCCGCTCTCTCCGCCGTCTGCCTCGGCACCGCCTGCTACTTCGCCTGGGCCAACCAAAAAGCCCTCGTGGAGGAGCGCAAACGCGAAACTTTTGCCACCGCCAACCTAGCGGAAATCAAGGATCACAAGCTGCAGGCTGAGGAGGCCAAAAAGAACCGCGATACCCAGCTCGCCACGGTTAACAAGGATCTGGAGACTGCCAAACTGGCCGTGGTGGACATCGCCGCCAAGGCCCAGACCAAGGAGCAGGAGCTCGCTGTGGTGAAGACGAATCTCGATCAGGTCACCAAGATCGTGAACGATCTCGAAAAGCAGATCGCCGATGCGGGTGACATCCCAGCCCTTCTGGCGCAGATCGAGGCCATCAAAAAGGAACGCGCCGTCGCCGAGGCCGCGGTCGCCAACGAAAACCAACAATACGCCTACGCGCAGGAAAAAGTCGCCTCCCTGACCAACGCCGCCAAAGAGGCCGAGGAGCGCGAATCTCGCGGCCGTCGTGGCATTGTGGATGATGATTTTACCGCCAATGTCTCGCAATCCTTCACCGACTGGGGTTTTGTGGTGATCAACAAAGGCAATGGTGGTGGAGTCTTTGCCAATGCCGACCTGGAAGTGAAGCGCGGCAAGGACGTCGTCGCCAAGCTCAAGGTGCGCAACGTCGAGCAGCAATCCTCCGTGGCCGATCTGGTCAAAGGCAGCCTCGCCGAAGGCGAGCGTATTCGTCCAGGTGATCTCGTGGTGGCTGCTGCCGAGCAGAGTGCGAAAACAACCAAAGCCTCCGCCGCGCCTGCCACGGGGGCCGCCGCAGCCCCAGCCGCCGCTGGTGATGCTGCCGCTCCGGCTCCTGCCGCCCCTGCCATGGGTGCTGATCCCTTCGGCGCTCCTGCCGCTGCCATGGGCGCTGATCCCTTCGGTGCGCCTGCCGCTCCGGCCGCAGCTCCAGCCGCTCCAGCGATGGGTGCTGATCCCTTCGGTGCCCCGCCCGCCGCCGCTCCTGCGGCCGGAGCCACACCGCCCAGCACCGCCGATCCCTTCGGTGCTCCGCCAGCCGCCCCACCAGCCAACTGATGTCCTACTTCGCAGCTCATTTTTCACGCTTCTCACTCCCATGACCAAAGTTCTCTTCATCCTCAGCGCCGTCGTGATCCTCGTGGCCAGCTTTTTCGCCTACCAGAACGGGCGTGAGTTTGCTGCTGTGCGCCTCAGTGTCGCGGGCATCAATTCCCAAATCACTAAAGAGCAGACTGCTGATAAAAAGATCATCGGCGAAGTGAACCAGCTCGTCGCCGACATCGGTCGCGTGCAGGGCGAGTTGGACATTGAGGCAGAAAAACTCAAGGCCCACAAAAACAAGCTGTCGCAGGCAGAGAGCGAAGCCACACGCACTCAGGAAGAATTGGACGAAAAGGTCAAAAAACAGCAGAAACTCGTGGTGGATCTCGAAAAGCTGCCCAAGGACGTCAAGCCTGAGACCATAACCGAGGACATCGCTCGCATGAAGAAGGAAAAGCTGGAATTTGAGGCTCAGGCAGAGGCCAAGAAGAAGGAAACCGTCGCGGAGCTTGAAAAAGTAGCGGTCGTGCAGAACCGCCTCGCCGAAGTCGTCCGCAAGATCGAGGAGCGCCGCAAGAACTTTGACCGCAATAGCCTGACTTCCCGTGTCCTTGCGGTGAACCATGACTGGGGTTTTGTGGTCATCGACGCTGGCAAGTCCACCGGTCTGACCCAGGACACCAAGCTCATCGTCACACGCGGTTCACTCACTGTCGGCAAAATCAGCGTCATGAACGTTGAAGGCACCCGTTCCATGGCGGCCATCGTGCCAGATGCCGTCATCAACGGGATGACCATCATGCCGGGAGACCGCGTGATCCTCGAAAATCTGCTGCAAAACTGATTCTTCCAGCTATGAGAAGGGTGATGATGAAAACTTGTTCTTACCTTCTGACTTGTCTGGTGCTTGCTTCTGCTGGTCTCACCTCCTGTGCCTCGGATGAACCGAAGCGCAAAAAAGTAGTCGGTCCAGATGGCAGCGCTTACAGCAATCTGCCGTGGAACCGTCCCAAATCTTGGGAGAGCAATGCTCGCTTCGGCGGCATGATGCCGCAGAGCCGTTGATCCGGCTTATTCAGTGGGTTCCAGCAGAGCCTCGCCATCCGCCGTTTTTACTACACGGTAAAAGCAGGTGGGGCGCTTCGTGTGGCAGCAGCCGCCGCCGTGTTGTTTAACCCGCAGCACCAGAGCGTCCTGGTCGCAATCAGTGCGGATGTCGATGATCTCCTGAAACTCGCCGCTCGTCGCACCTTTGTGCCAGAGCTGGTTGCGGCTGCGGCTCCAATAAACCGCCTGACCGAGTTCCAGCGTCATTTTGAGGCTCTGCTCGTTCATGTAGGCCAGCATCAACGGGGCACCAGTTTCCGAATCCACCGCAAAAGCGGGAATGAGGCCGTGCTCGTCGAACTTCGGCGCAAACAGCAGTCCCTCCTCAATGGCTTGCTTGGATTCACGGGCGGCGAAGGCGATGGGTGCTGTGGCGGACATGGCCACGCATGCTAGCGGCACATCCCCGCCGTGCAACCGGCTCATTTCCCCGGAAACAACGGCAGCACGTTTTGGAGTAGGCCAGAGCCGGTTTTCACGCCCTTTTCGAGCAGGCCGGAGGCTCCGTTGATCACCGTGCCGGGCACTTTGGCCGCATCCTCGCCCAACACGGGTTTGAGCAGAGCTTCTGCGCCTTGGTTGACGATTTTTCCAGGGCTGTCAAAAAGCAGGGACATGCCCGCGCCGCCGATCAGGCGTGAGGTCAAATCCTCCTGCGGCGCGTCAATCGGGCCGGCAGCGCGGACGCGTGTCCACAGCAGGCCGGGCGGGCCGTTGGGGTTGGTCTGGGTGAAGACGCGGCTGTCAGCACCTGGAATCCATTTCAGCGTCTCGGGAGTCACGCCAACCATGAAATCGCCCTCCATGTGGTTGCCACGCAGAAGCATGCTGCCCTCGATGCGGATTAGCCCGTTGGATTGCATGATGATCTTTTCGACCCGCAGCGCATCGCCCTCCGGGCGGAAGGATGCCTGGCAGAGGTCTAGCACGAGGCGCTTGAAGCGCTCGGCGCGGGTATAGGTGGCGAGTTCTTCGAGGACGGGCAGCCCTTGCAGCACGCCGTTTTCGAGCGCGGCATCCGCTTTCCATGCGACGGGCGCGTTGCGGCTGCCGGAGAATTCGAGGTCGCCTTTGATTTTGCCGGAGAGGCGCTGTTTCCACCACGCATTGAGGAATTCTTCCAGCGGCACGGATTGGACATGGGCAAAGGTCTGCCACGCGCCCGTTTCAAACTTCACCGAGCCGCGCAGCGTGGCCTCGGAGGATTGTTTCCAGCGCAGCGTGGCGTCGCTGAGCTGGATTTGCTCATCGGTGACCCGCAGCGTGGCTTTGACGAGGTCGAGCTTGAGCGGCTCGGCCTGTTCCGGCGCCTTGAAGGGCGTTTGCAGCGTGCCGCCGCTGAGCTTGAGGGGCACGGCGGTCTTGCCGCTTTCCCACGCGGCGGCCTTCACGCTGGTCTCGGCGAGTTTCCACCCGGCCTGCTCGAAGTTGAAATGCCGCACGTCGAAGCCGCTGATTTCCGTCTTCGTCGGAATGTGACGCCGCAGGAAGGACGGGATCGAATCCACTGCGGCGGCAGTGTCGGACGGATTCTCCAGATTGGACATGGCTGACGCGGAACGCCGCAGGGTGAGCTCATCCGCCCCGGTGCTGTGGATGCTCCACATGCCGGTGCGAATGGCGCCGAAGTCGAGCGCGGCATGCAGGCCCACTGCATCGACATCCCAGCCGTGGGCGCCTTCCAACTGCATCTCGCTCACCAGGGCGTTGTCATCATTCCAGGTCAGAGCGTCGATGCGCGCCTTGCCTCCGGTCTTCGCGGCGATCAGTTCCTCCGCCTTCTGGCGAAAGGCCTCCTTCTGCACATAAGCGCGGATGAAGCGCGTGACGAGCGTCGGGGCCAGCAGGTTCAGCGTGACTGCTGCGATGACGATCAAAACGGTCAGCCATCCCAGCCAGCGAAGTGGCGAGGACTTGCGGCGTGTGGGGCGCGTGCGTCGGTGCATTTCGGCGTGGGATTGATTTTTTGATCGCCAGAGCATCGGTGCCTAGCCTATTTTGTGCGGACTATTTAAACCGCATGCTCAAAGCGCACAACGTCAGTCTTGAAGTCGATGGGCCGGGTGACTCCGAGCAGAATGCCGTGTTGCATCTACTGCGCGAGGTTTCATTCAACGTGCCGCCCGGGCATCTGATGGCCATCGTGGGGCCGTCCGGCTGCGGGAAAACGACGCTGCTAAAGGTCATCACCGGCATCCAGGAGCAGACGGCGGGCGAGTTGCTGTGGGATGGCCGCAATCTAAGCGATGAGGAAGATCTGCACCCTGGCGATCTCGGCTATGTGCCGCAGTTCAGCGTGGCCTACGACCTGCTGACCGTCGAGGAAAGCATCGCCAGCGCCATGGCGCTGCGCACGCAACTGGCGCAGACGGAGGATTTCATCCCGTCGCTCGATTACATCCTGGAGGTCACGGGTCTGACGCATCTCGCCGACCGCCAGGTCAAAGTGCTCTCCGGGGGGCAAAAACGCCGCCTCGGTCTCGCGCTGGAGCTTGTCACCGATCCCTGCCTGCTGCTCTGCGACGAAGTCACCAGCGGCCTCGATCCACGTTCTGAACACGAGATTACCGAGCTGCTTCGAGTGCTCTCACGCGGGCATCCGAAGCGTGTGGTGATCAACGTCACGCACAGCCTCGCCAGTCTCGACGCCTACGACAGCGTGATGGTCATGTACCAGGGCGTGCTGACTTTTCACGGTCCGCCGAAGGCCATGATGCATTACTTCGCCGTGGAGCACCCCGAGGAGGTTTATCTGAAGCTCACCGAGCGCAAAAACGGCGACTGGCATGAGTCCTGGGAAAAATACCGCGACACTTACTACAAGCGCCACGGCTTCGACGGCAAACGTGTCCTTCCTGAGGAGAATGAAACCCCAAACGAGGAGAAGAAAAGTGACAGCGGTCCTTCGAAGACCTTTGTGCGAGAAGATCGTCCTGCGGTGAAGGATGAAGAACCCGCGCACCACGAGGATCACATCCCGGAGCATCACGAATTCCCGCCCATCGAGATGCCATCCGTGACCACGCAGTTGTTTGAGCTGCTGCGGCGGCGCTGGACGATCTTCCGCCGCGACAAGGCGCAGGTCTGGCTCCATCTCGCCATGCTGCTCGGCTTTCCGCTGCTCGTCGTGATCTTCGCGCTCGATGGCATCAAGCCGCTGCGGGCGCTCTCCACGCACCAGAACGAGAACGTGAAGGTCGAGATGGAAAGCCAGGCGCAGTTCCAGCGTGAGCAGCTCAATGCGGGCAGCCTCGTCTCCGGCCTCGTCATGCTCCAGGTCGTGTTGGTCACCTTGATGGCCAGCAACAACGCCGCGCGTGAGATCGCCTCCGAGCGGCTGATTTTGGAGCGTGAGAAACTCGGCGGCCTGCAGCCCTTCGCCTATGTCGGCAGCAAGGTCATCTTCCTCGGCATCTTCGTGCTCGCGCAAAGTTTATGGATGGGATTTTTCGTCGATCTCGTTGTCGGTGGTCTGCCGGGGGATCTCGTCATCAAGCTGGCGCTGCTCACACTTGCCTCGGCGGCCATGACCAGCATCTGTCTCGGCATCTCGGCCATGAGCAAGTCGCCGGAAAAGGCCACGATCCTGTGTATCTACCTCGTCGGCTTCCAGCTTCCGCTCTCCGGCGCCGTGCTCACGCTGCCGGACTGGCTGGAAAACTGGGTGCAGCCGCTCATCGCCGCGTTCTGGAGCTGGAGCGGCAGTCTCAGCAGCATGCGCAGCACCGCCTTCTACGACGCCGTGAAGCAGGTCACCGCCACCGACCTCGTCACACCTGCCGTCGCCGCCTTTGTGCTGTTCGTGCACGTCATCGTCGGTCTGGCGATGACCTTCGTCGGCGTGCAGCGCAGTCAGTGGGAATCGTGAGGCGGGTTTCCCTCAAAGGTTCATGCCATGAAGAAAATTGTGATCGTGGTCGTCGGGCTAGGCGTCGCCTGGGCGCTCTTCGCTCCGCCCCTGGCAGATTTTGAGCGCATCATCAAGGGGGATGAGGGTCGGTATGGAGACATCAAAGTCATCGAAGACATTTTCAACCGACAGGCTTTCGACGAGCTTCCTGCACATTACGGTGGATACAGACGAGTTTATAAGAGCGGCGAGTGGATCCATGTGATCAGCTCCGATAGTCATCATGGAGGAGGCGCAACCGGAGTGCTTGAATCGAATGGTAAGCGCCACTTTTATTTCGGCCATGTTTGTGTGCCCGGCGAAGGAATACCCGTGGATTATGGCGATATCGAGTTTGACCCGGATCAAAAGCAAAACGGCAATCGCCTTCTCAAGATTCGCTGAGGCGGGTGCGGCCCGTTCGCTGCGCAATCCGAAATCACCGGAGAAACCATCCAGTTCTTGACCGAATTGAGCGCAGCCGTCAGCATCGAGCCGCCATGACACGCTCCACGCTCTCTTTTGTCTTCGCCGCTCTCACCACCACCGCCATCGCCGGGGAAAATTTCCTGGTCTATTTCGGCACCAACACGAACGCCAAAAACGGCAGTAAGGGCATCTATGTCGCCCGGTTCAACTCCGCCTCCGGTGAGCTGACCAATCCCGAACTCGCTGCCGAGGCCGGCAATCCGGGCTTCCTCGCGATCCATCCCTCGAAAAAATATCTCTACGCGATCGGCGATGTCACCACGCCTGATGGCAAGAAAGGCGGCGGCATCAGCTCCTTCGGCATCGACCTGAAATCAGGCAAGCTCACGCCGATCAATCAAGCCAGCGCCGTCGGCAGCGGCCCCTGCCATGTGAATGTCGATAAAACCGGCAAGATGGCCGCTTTGGCGAATTACGGCAGCGGCAGCGTCGCTTCGTATGCCATCAAAGACGACGGCTCCGTCACCGAGGCTGCCAGTTTCATCCAGCATGAGGGCTCCAGCGTCGATCCGAAGCGCCAGACCGGCCCGCACGCACATTCGGTCAATTTCAGTCCCGACAACCGCTTCGCCTTCGCCTGCGACCTCGGCTTGGACAAAGTGCTCATCTACAAAGTCGATCCCGCCACCGGCAAGCTGACGCCCAACGAGCCTGCCTTTGCCAAAACGCCTGCTGGCGGCGGCCCGCGTCACCTTGCCTTCCATCCGAGCGGAAAATACGTCTTCGTGAACAATGAAATGGCCATGACCGAGACTGTCTTCGCTTACGACGCTGAAAAAGGCGCTCTCACCGAGATCGAAACCGTTTCCACCCTGCCCGAGGCAGATCGTGGCAAGACCGGCCTCAGCACCGCCGAGACGCTCGCGCATCCGACCGGCAAATTCGTCTATGTCTCCAACCGCACGCACGACACCATCGCCGTCTTCGCCTGCGATCCGGCCACCGGGAAGCTCACGCTGCTGCAAAATGTCCCCGTCGAAGGTAAAATCCCCCGCAACATCTGCCTCGACCCGACCGGCAAGTGGCTCATCGCCGCGCATCAGGACAGCGGCACCGCCGCGCTTTTCAAGGTCGATCAGGACAGCGGCAAGCTCACCTTCACTGGCACCAAGGTAAACGTCCCCGGCAGCATCTGCGTGCGCTTTCTGGGGCTTGATTAAGCCGCCAGCACCCTTACTCTGGCCGCCCCAAAAACCCAAAAGAATATGACCCAGCTCGATCAACTGAAGCAGCACACCGTCGTGGTCGCCGACACCGGCGACTTTGAAGCCATGAAGGCCTACAAGCCCCA
>CAXNGR010000119.1:0-8472 GCA_964201265.1 Verrucomicrobiaceae bacterium | reverse complement strand
CCGCAGGATGTACTCGCCTTCCTTTTGCAGGTGCAGGCGGTCACGGGCGGCCATTTCGAGGTAGGCGTTGTCGTTTTTGATCCACTCCATGCGGCGCAGGAGCTTGTCGCGGTCGCTTTTCAGCACGTCACGCTCGGCCTGGAGCTGCTCAAGCTTGCCCCGCATGGCGGCCTGCTTGTCCATGGGATTGTCACACAAGACATAGACCACCGGGATGGTTAGCAGCAGCAGAACGAACCGCGCCACCTTGAGAACGGCGCACATCCAAGTCTCCCAGGTGCCCTGGGGTTCGGATGCGCGCAGTTCACGGTAGTTCATCGGCGTTTAGACTTTCATGCGGCCACCAAAGATGGCGTTCTCACCGAGTTCCTGCTCGATGCGCAGGAGCTGGTTGTACTTCGCGATACGGTCGCTGCGGCTCATGGAGCCGGTCTTGATCTGGCCGCAGTTCGTGGCGACGGCGAGGTCGGCGATGGTGTAATCTTCGGTTTCACCGGAGCGATGGCTCATAACGGCAGTGTAACCATGACGGTGGGCGAGATCGACGGCGTCGAGGGTCTCGGTGAGGGAGCCGATCTGGTTCACCTTCACGAGAATGGAGTTCGCCACGCCCAGGTCGATGCCCTTCTGGAGGAATTCGACGTTGGTGACGAAGAGGTCGTCGCCGACGAGCTGGGTGGTCGCACCCAGTTCCTTCGTGATGATGTCCCAGCCAGCCCAGTCGCCTTCGGCGCAGCCGTCTTCGATGGAAATGATCGGGAACTTCTTCTTCAGCTCGGCGTAGTAGGCCACGAGTTCGGCGGCGGTGCGCTCGGACTTGTCGGACTTCTTGAAGACGTACTTATTCTTCGCCTTGTCGAAGAACTCGGAGGAGGCGACGTCGAGGGCGATGAAGATATCCTCACCGAGCTTGTAACCGGCCTTGTCCACGGCCTGGGCGATGACTTCGAGGGCATGATCGGCGCTCTTCAGTGTCGGGGCAAAGCCGCCTTCGTCACCGACGGCGGTGCTGAGGCCCAGATCGTGCAGGATTTTCTTCAGCGAGTGGAAAATTTCCGCGCCGTAACGCAGCGCCTCGGAGAAGGTCGGAGCGCCCTTCGGCATGATCATGAACTCCTGGAAGTCGATCGGGGCATCGGAATGTGCGCCGCCGTTGATGATATTCATCATCGGCACGGGAAGCACCTTGGCGTTCGGGCCGCCGATGTATTTGTAGAAAGGCACTCCGAGAGTGGCCGCAGCGGCCTTGGCAACGGCCAGGGAAACGCCGAGGATGGCGTTCGCACCGCACTTGGACTTGGTCTTCGTGCCATCGACTTCGAGCATGGCTTTGTCGATGCCGACCTGGTCAGCGGCGTCAGCACCGATGAGGGCGTCAGCGAGTTCGTTGTTCACAGCATCGACGGCCTTGAGCACGCCCTTGCCGAGGAAGCGCTTCTTGTCGCCATCGCGCAGTTCAAGGGCTTCGTGTTCGCCGGTGCTGGCACCGCTGGGGACTGCCGCACGGCCCATGGCACCGCCTTCGATGTACACATCCACTTCAACAGTGGGGTTGCCGCGTGAGTCGATGATTTCGCGTCCGATGATGCGTGCGATGTTGAGTTCGTCCATGAGAATAGATTATTTAAGTTTTGCTAATTAATTGGGATTTTTCAAGAGGGGTTTCCAGAAATCTCCGGGGGCGGGCTCCATACACGGATGCGGCTGGCGCTCAAACGGTAGTTTTGGCACCGAAGCAAGAGACGAACCAAGTTGCCTTGGCAAAATGGGCAGGCACCCCGGTTACCCAATGATCTCCTTGATCGGATGCTGAGGCAGCACGCCCGTCAGCCGTGCATCCAGCCCTTGGAACTTGTAGCTGAGGCGCTCGTGGTCGATGCCGCACTGGTTGAGGATCGTGGCGTTGATGTCGTTCAGGTGCGCGGGGTCGGTGGCGATGTTGTAGCTGAAGTCATCGCTCTCGCCGTAGCTGGTGCCGCCTTTGATGCCGCCGCCGGCCATCCACATGCAGAAGTTTCGCGGATGATGATCGCGACCGTAGTTCGTCTGCGAGAGACCTCCCTGCGAATAGACCGTGCGGCCAAATTCACCGCCCCAGATGACGAGCGTGCTGTCGAGCAGGCCGCGTCGTTTGAGATCGGTCAAAAGAGCGCCGATGGGCTGATCGGTGTCGCGGCATTGCAGGCGGATGTCGGCAGGCAGATTGCCGTGCTGATCCCAGCCGCGATGCAGCACCTGCACCACGCGTGTGCCGCGTTCGATGAGCCTTCGCGCGAGGATGGCGCTGGCGGCAAAGCTGCCCGGCTTGAGCACCTCGGGGCCATACAGGTCGAGCGTGGCCTGGCTTTCCTGTTTCAGATCGACCAGCTCCGGCACGCTCGTCTGCATGCGAAAGGCCATCTCATACTGCGAGATGCGCGTCTGGATCTCTGGATCGCCGAACTTCTCAAAGCTGTGCGCATTCATCTGCGCCAGCGTGTCGAGCATCGCGCGGCGGTTTGTGGGCGAGACGCCATCTGGGTTCTTCATGTAGAGCACGGGATCACCCACGGCACGCAGCGCCACGCCGCTGAATTTGCTCGGCAAAAAGCCGCTGTTCCACATGCGGGTGAAAAGCGCCTGCGCCATCGCCTTCGCACTCCATGTCGGCGTCAGCACCACAAAAGCCGGCAGGTCATTGCTCTCGCTGCCGAGACCGTAAGCCAGCCACGAGCCGAGGCTCGCAAAGCCCGGCACCTCGCGTCCGGTCATCACAAAGGTGCAGGCGGGATCGTGGTTGATCGCGTTCGTATGCACCGTCTTGATCAAGGCGATGTCATCGACATGCTTCGCCGTGTGCGGCAGCAACTCGCTCACCCAGCGTCCGCACTGCCCATGTTGAGCGAACTTGAAAAGGCTCGGCGCCACCGGAAACCGTGCCTGCTTGCTCGTCATGCCCGTCAGCCGCTGCCCGCCCTGCACGCTCGGCGGCAAATCCTTGTCATACCACTGCTGCAGCCCCGGTTTGTAGTCCCAAGTATCGAGCTGCGACGGCCCGCCGTTCATGTGCAGGTAAATGACCGCCTTCGCCTTCGCCGCAAAGTGCGGCAACCCCGGCAACGGCTCATGCACCTGGGTTTTGGAAGCCGCAAAAGCGTCGTTGCCCATCGCATACGTCAAACCGAGCCCGCCAAGGCGCAGACCGCTGTGTCCGAAGAACTGACGGCGGGTTTGGAGGAGATTGGATTCAAAGAGAGGGTTCATAAGGAATAAAAACTCGAAGTTGTGAGTCAACGGGTGAGAATCTCCCGGGGAGCGTCAGCGGCGTAAGTTTGAAGAAAGGCAAGGAACTCCTTCATGACGTCTTGAGTAGACCCAAAAATATTATCTCTGGCGAGTGACCAATCGTCTTCGAGGCAAACAAGCGCGATATACTTGTCACTCCCAAAATCTTCGAGGCTAACCATGAGATAGAGAGGTCTAAGCAAACGCTCTCCTTGATCTGGGCTGTGCGACGCAATGTGCCAACAATGTCCCAACAGCATTCGCAGAGGTAACCCGGCCGTCGAACTGCCAGGAATGTCGGCCAAGAGACTTATGACTGCACTAGCAGCCGTATTTTCCGCCAAGCACAATTCAATGAAGGCATGGTTTGGCTTTGCTTCCCGTTCGACAACCTTCTCTGCCCATTTCACCACTTGTGACACCTCACATGAGCCCAAAGACAGACCAAGCCTGAAAAACTCGGCCATATCTTTGTCGGTTTGGGAAGGGTTGTTCATGACCGCAGACACGAGGCTTCTTCAGTTACGGGTGACGGTTTCATCGAGGTTCAGGACCAGATTCGCGATCAAGGTCCAAGCGGCGGTTTCAGTAGGAGCGGCAATTTTCTTGGGAAGCGATTCACCGACTGAAATCGCCTTCTCAGCGGCTTTCGGGTCGTTTTGATACAGCGCCCGCTGTTTCGCCAAGGCGGCAGTGAGCATCGAAAACTCCTTTGAGTCCGGTTTGCGGCTCAAAACGGTGCGGAAGAGCCAATTCAGCTTCGCGGAGTCATCTTGACCGCCTTCGGCGATGACGCGTTCAGCGAGAGCTCTCGCGGCTTCGAAGTGTTGGACGTCGTTGAGGAGTTGGAGGGCCTGCATCGGCGTGTTGCTGCGTTCGCGGCGGGTGCAGCTTTGTTCGCGGTTCGGCGCGTCGAAGTTGCTCATGAAGGGCGGCGGGGCGGTGCGCTTGAGGAAGCTGTAAAGGCTGCGGCGGTAGAGCGCAGGGCCATGGTCTTGCAGGTAGTAACGCGTGTTGCTGTCGCCGTAGCCGACGGGTTCCCAGATGTTCGGCGGCTGGTAGGTGCGCACGCCGCGACCACCCATGTCGAGGTTGATGAGACCGCTGACAAAGAGCGCGTTGTCGCGGATCTGCTCGGCATCGAGACGGATGCGCGGCCCGCGAGCGAGCAGTCGATTGTCGGGATCGAGGCTGAGGAGATTCGATTCGACCGGCGAGGCTTGTTTGAAGGCTTTCGTCATCAAGAGCTGCTTGAGGAGCTGCTTCACATTCCAGCCGCTCTTCTGAAAACGCACCGCCAGGTCATCGAGCAGCTCCGGATGACTCGGAGGCTCGCCTTGGGAGCCGAAGTCGTGGCTCGTCTTCACCAAACCGATGCCGAAAACCTGCTGCCAGAAGCGATTCACCGTCACGCGGGCCGTCATCGGGTTTTCAGGAGCCACGAGCCACTGCGCGAGATCGAGCCGCGTGGCGCGGGCGCCGGATTTCTTCAGCGGATGAAACGCAGCGGGCGTGGTGGGCTCGACCTTGTCGCCGAGTTTGTTGTAGGCACCGCGCATGGCGATGAAGGTGTCGCGCGGCTTTTCTTCATCGCGGAAGACGAAGGTTCCCGGAATCGCCGAGTCAGCCGCTGCGCGGAGGGTTTTCGCCGTTTCCCACGCGATGCGACGCTGCGCGATCTCCTCGTTCACAGGCTGGGCGACGCGGGCGAGGTAAAAGCGCAGCAAAGCCTCGCGCTGCTTCGCATCGGTGACTTTCTCCGGCGCGGTCATGAGCGTTTTTAGCTCGGCGGCGGGCACATCAGGCGGATTCTTCTTCGAGCTGCTCACCTGCTTCCACCAAGTGGCAAAGGAGGTCAGCGCATGCTTGTCCGCTATGGCTTTGCCACTCACTTCGAAGCGATCCCACACCACCGCGCCGCCGACCTGCTGGAGGCTGATCGTGCTGAGGCGCGTGCCGGGCTTCAAACCGAGCACCGCCACCGGATCGACGCTGAGTTGCGTCCACACGCCGGGCTTCGGCAACTCGCCGACGGTGATCGCATTCTCCTGAAAGTAAGTGAGCCCTTCAAAGGCCTTCGCATCGCCCCACATGAGTCGGCGACCGTTGATGTTGAGACAAAGCACACGCGGCGGGCTCAGCGGATCGATGCGTGCCCACACGCTGACACGAGGCGACTCCGCGAGCACTACCGGCGTGAGCTGCGGCGTGAGGTTTTCCTCGCTGAACTGCCCATTCGCGATGCGCAGCACTCGCTGGCCGGACTTCGCACCGAATTCAGGCTTCAGGAGCCACACGCTGGGGTTTCGCGTCGTATTCTTCGTTTCCAAGCCGGGAGCGAAAACATCATCGAAAAGCACCTGCGTGATGCTTTGGGCCTCAGCGGCCTTTTTCTCGCTGTAGGCGACTTTTTGCGCGGAATCATCTAGAGCCTTCAGCGCAGCCTTTTCGGCTGCGATGGCCGCATCGAGCGCTTTTTGCTGCGCAGCCGTCGGCAGGCGCAAAAAGGGCTCCGTGGAGGAGATATTCTTGTCCATCGGCGGATCGGCGCTGCTGTAGAAGAAGGCGTAGAGCGAATAAAACTCCGCCGTGGTCAGCGGATCGTATTTGTGATCGTGACACTGCGCACAACCGCCCGTGAGGCCAAGCCAGGCCGTGGTCAGCGTCGCCGCACGGTCCACCGCGTAGAGATGGCGATACTCCTCATCGATCGCGCCACCTTCGCTCGTCGTGACATTGCAGCGCGAGAAGCCCGTGGCGGTGATTTGATCCGGCGTGGCATTCGGGAGCTGATCCCCCGCGATCTGCCAGACGGTGAACTGATCGAAGGGCAGGTTCTCATTGAAGGCCCGCACCACCCAGTCGCGGTAGGCCCACATGCTGCGCTCGTTGTCGAGATGCAGCCCGTGCGTGTCCGCATACCGCGCCACATCCAGCCAATGCCGCGCCATCTCCTCGCCAAAGCGCGGCGACTTCATGAACTGGTCCACCATCGCCTCATAGGACTGGCCTTTGAGAAAGGCATCCACCTCCGCCAGCGTCGGCGGCAGCCCGGTGAGCGTGAACGACACACGGCGGATGAGCGTCTCTTTGTCCGCCTCGTCGGCGAAAGCGAGTTTGTCCTTGGCGAGACGATCCGCGAGCAGCGCGTCGATGCTCGCTCCCGCCTTTTCGGCAGGTTTTTCAAACGCCCAATGCTTCTGATACGAGGCCCCCTGCTCGATCCAGAGCTTCAGCGTGTCCTTCTGCTTCTGCGTGAGCTTCTTGTGCGACTTCGGCGGCGGCATGAGGTCGTCCTCGTCCGTCGTGATGATGCGCTGCCAGACCTCGCTCTTCGCCAGATCGCCCGGCTTGATCGGAAACGCGCCGTCCTTGGCCGTGTAGGCACCTTCCGGCGTGTCGAGCCGCAGTTCGGCCTCGCGCTTCTTTGAATCAAAGCCGTGACAGGCAAAGCAGTTCTCCGAGAGGATCGGGCGGATGTCGCGGTTGAAGCTGAGCTTGTCAGCGGCAAAGGCCGAACTGGCAGCAAGCAGAAGGAGAATGGACGCGGCACGAGTCATGGATGGGAAGGCTTACGCGGAAGGTTCGCCAAACCTTCCCCTCATCCCTTACCGTTTCCAGACAAACTCTTGGCTTATCTTGCTTGGAGCATGGCTCACCCAATAGCTCTTTTCAGAGCATTCGCAGTGATCCGCTGCACGCGCTCATCCGGTCCATGCGGCCTTGAATAGTGGCTCCACGGAATCATGTGACCGGGAGGATCACTCAGCCCCTGGCTCCAGAAAATCGTGGTGGCGTTGAAGACGATGTTCTTCTTTGGGCCTTCAAAGACAGTAGCGGCGTATTTGCCCAAACGTGATCCGCCGGCCCAGACATTGCCTTCAGCAATGACTTCGAGACCTGCGCGGGAGGTGTCGGGGTCGCCGTGGAATTCCCAGCCGACGAGGCCAGGGATGCTGTCGCCTTTTTTCATGCCAGTGCCTTCAAAGAGCCAGTGATCAGGCTTGGCGCAGGTCCAGTCGCCGCCACCGTTGAAGGGGACGATGGTGCGTGCGCCGATGATGTCGCGCTCGTCGGGGCCGGGATTTTCAAAGGGGCCGAGCACCTTTGAGTAGGCTTCTTTTTCTTCCTCACGAAACTCGCCGAAGCAGGTTTCACGCGTGAGGCGTCGGTTCGCATCGCCTTTCGCATTCGGCGTAAAGGGCGTGACCATGTAAACGTCGTTGGCGGAGAGCCAGAGCACGCTGAGTCCATCATTGATGGCCTGCTTGACGTTGTGAAATTGGCGCACGTCCCAGTATTCGTCGTGGCCGATGCTGATCATCGTTTTGGCACGGCTCAGATTGGCGGGATCAAGGTTATCGACGTTCGAGCAGTAGGTCACGTCGTAGCCTTCTTTTTCCAGCCAGTAGCACAGTGGGTATTCCCACAGCAAAAACTCGCCGCTGCCCATGCTCTGCGGGTTGTCGAAGATCTGCACATATTTGCCGTAAGGCCGATCAAAGCTGCAACTGACGCCGGGCGCGTGAGCGGCACGCGGATCGGTGTAGAGCGATTCATTCACGGGCCAGCGGTTGTAGGCCTGCCAGGTGTTGTCGCTGCACTGGAAGAGGATGTCAGCCGGACGGTCGTCTTTGATGATGAATATGATGTAGCTCTGCCAGTAGGGTTCTTCGTTTGTAGTCCCGCCTGTAGACGGTTCCCCGGACCGGCTAAAGCCGGGACTACGAACTTCCGGCACGGTCGTCAATCGCCCCAAATAAACGCCACTGGGCCAATCAGCGGGAATAGTGAGAGATGTGGAGGCAACCCACTGGCATTCGCGGAGTCGATTCTCTCCCATCTCGGGCACGGGCTGCTCTTTGCCTTCGAAGGGGCCGAGCGTGGTCATCAGGCGCGAGCCTGCTCCGTCGTAGTAGCCCATGCGGAAGATGTCGATGGTGAAACGCGAGACAGGTTTCGTGCTGACAAAGATGTCGAGCTTTTCGCCCGCCTTCACCGACTGCCGCGAGCAGTAACCTTCGATGAGCGAGGTGCGGTAGGACTTTGCACTGTCCGGCATCATGCGTGTGAGCTGGAAGCTGGCACCGGCCTTGGCGTTCTCCGTTTTGATGAGGCCGGGCTGTGCTGGAACGGCTGCGGACAAAGGCGGCCGCGCTCCGGCGGCAAGAGCGGCAGCGGTGGTGGTCTTGAGGAAATCGCGGCGGT
>CAXNGR010000118.1:0-8478 GCA_964201265.1 Verrucomicrobiaceae bacterium | reverse complement strand
TTCGAGGCCCATCTCGGCATAGCGCTTCGCAAAGATGCGCCCGCGCATCGTGCGTGTGTAGTCCGTGTCCGCCTGGAGCGCCTTCGCGCCCGCAAACATGACCATGCCCAGCACCGCGATCATCCAGAACACCGCGATGAGCGCGGAACCGGAGCGCCAGCGGCGCGAAAATGACGAATGAATGACGAAACCCGAATGACGAACATGGCACTCCTGGCGGGCCTCGCGGCTCGTCATTCGGACTTCGGTCATTGGAAGTTCATTCGTCATTCTGAATTCGGCATTCGTCATTGTGGCGGCGGCGGGGCCGTGACTTGGGAAAGGTCATTCGCGATCCAAAACGTGTACTCATGTTCCCGCGGGTCAGCGGTGAAGGAAAAGCGCAGCTTCATGAACAGCGGCGGCTGCGGGCGTTTGGCGGGGTCCCAGCTCGTGAACCATTTCTTTTCGACCGGCTCGTAGAACTGCCACTGCATCTGCTTGAGGCCTTCGAGAATGGGAAGCTCGGCCAATGTGTCGAGCTGGTCAGGTGTACGGGCTTGGAGCGGCTTTTTCAAATGACGAACAACAAGATCAAGATCTTTGCCTCCAGGATGGCGCACGAGGCCGAACTCGACGGCATCCGCGAGCTTCAGGCGGCGATCCCACACGAAGGGCATGTGACCGCCGAGGATGAACAGATTGCCAGAGGAGCCACGCGCGACTTTTTCGGCCCCGGCGGTGAGCTGGATGCCTGGCGGCATCGTTTCGAGGTAATCGCGCCACTGGTTGACGAAATTCGTGATGCGCGTCTCCGCCACCCGCGCCTCGCTCATGGACTTGCCGAGCTGCATCGTGCCATTCGCCACGCCATACACGCCGCCGAGGATCAGGCCGATGAGGGCCATCGCCAGGACGACTTCGAGCAGCGTGAACGCGGCTTTAGATCGGGCTGTTGGGCGAATACACATAGGTTTCCATGCTACGTTTCAAGCGCCGCGCGCGCCCGTCGGTGATCCATGCTTCGGCGCGGATGCGAAACATGTGGTCGAGCTCGACCTTGTCCTTGGTGATGAGTTTGACCTTCTCAATCGTGGCGCTGGCATCAATGCCGTCGGCGGTGGGATTGAAGGTGATGCTGGTGGCCTTGAACTCAGGCTGATGCGCCACCTCGGCGAGCACGGATTCCAGCACGCGCAGCACCTGTGCCTCCTGACGCGCTTGGTTGGAGGTTTTGGCGATGCCATCAATGGCCTGCGTCATGCCCACGGCCACGAGCGAGAACAGCGCGAGCGCGAGGATGATTTCGAGAAGAGCGAAACCTGGAGCGGATGAGGCTGTGCAGGTGTGTTTCATCCTTTGACCTGAATGGATTTGCGTTTGGCGCACGCGGTGAGCGGATCGAAGGCGATCTCGATCACGCCTGCGGAGCCGCTGAGGCGCACCTCGATCGGCTCACAGATGCCCGTGGGGCTGAATTCCCATCCTTCGCCGCGTTTCGGAGCGCGGAAGACGTTTTCACCGACACGGCGCACTTGCAGCATGCCGCTGAATTCTTGATCAACACTGAACGCGCCGGCTGAAAGCTCGATGCGAACGGTCTGCTGGGTCTTGAGCGCCTGGAGCAGGTTTTGACGCGCAGAAGTCTCAATGACCGCCGCCGCGCGGCGCAATCTGTCCTCATCATGCACCCCCGAGATGCTCATGACGGCGATGCCGATGACGAGAATCAAAAGCGACATGGCGACGATGATTTCCAAGAGCGTAAAGCCCGCAGCGCGAGAATGACGAATGCCACGCTGAGCAAACAGCGTGGCTGGCGTGTGATTCGTGATGGCTCTGAAATTCGTCATTCTGATTTCGTCATTCGTCATTCCGCCGAAGCCCTTCAAATGTCCCAGCTACCAATGTCATCCGCATTGTCGGGCACCCCGTCCGGGCCTGCGGAATAGACATCAAAGCCGCTTTTGTCTTTCGTGCCGGGACGACGGTAGTGGTAAGGGTTGCCCCAGGGATCAATGGGCAGCTTCTTGAGCTTGGCGGACCAGCTTTGCGGGGCTGGACGACCACTGGGCTTTTCCACAAGAGCAGACAAGCCCTGCTGCGTGGTGGGCAGGAACATGTTGTCCACCTCGTAAGCACGGAGCGCGGAGATGATCCCGCTGATATGGCCCTTGGAGGTGGTTTTTTTGCCGCCTTCAAGCACGCCGCCGAAATTGACGACGGCCGCGCCGACCAGCAGCGCGACGATGGCGAGCACGAGGATCATTTCGACGAGGGTGAAGCCGGAGATCGAAGGGCGTGGTTTGGTTTGGGTGTGTTTCATGGTGGTTTGCTATTTGTTGATGCTGGAGATGGTTTGGAAGATCGTGGTCATCATGAGGTAGGCCATGAGACCGACCATGGCGGCCATGAGGCAGACGATGAGGGGCTGGATGAGCGCGGCGAGGGTGTCGATCTTCTTGCTCAACTCGCGGTCAAAGCGCTCGGCGGCACGCTCTAGCGCGGCGGACATGTCGCCGGTCTGCTCGCCGACGTTCACCATGTCGATGAGCAGCGGCGGAAACTGGCCGCTGCGATCAAGAGCGCGTGAGAGAGCCACGCCCTCGCCGACATGGCGCATGACGCTCTCGAACTCCTGGCGCAGGAAAGGATTGTCGATGGCCTGCTGCGTGAGCTGCATGGCCTGCACCATGGTGAGGCCGTTGCCGAGCAGGTTGGCCATCGTTTCGAGGAACTGGACGTAAAAGCGGGCGCGGAAGATGTTTCCGAACAGCGGGAGACGCAGTTTGAAGCGCGACCACGGCACCGCCGACTCAGGACGCGCGATCCAAGACCTGCCAAGGATGAACGCGGCGATACTGCCGATGAGGATCATCCACCACGTTGCCTTGAAGGTGTCGCTGACCTTCAAAATGATCTGCGCGGCCAATGGCAGCGAGCCACCGGTCGAATCGAGCATCTCCGTGAGCTTTGGAATGAGATAAACGACGAACAGCATCGTGACCGCCACCGCCGCGACGATGAGGAAGGCAGGATAAAGCAGCGCGGAGAGCACCTTGCTGCGCAATGCCTGCAAAGAGCGCATGTACTGTGCCTGACGCTTCAAGATGGTGCTCAGCGAGCCGCTGGCCTCGCCTGCGGAAACAAGCGCGCAGAACAAATTGCCAAAGCTCGGGCTGGTGGCGGCCACGGCTTTGGAAAAGGCCATGCCATCGCGCACTTTGCCGCGAAGCACCGTGGCGAGCGTTTTGATGCCGGAGAGCTCACGACGGCGCTCCATCGTGGCGAGCGCGGGCTCGAGCTGGATGCCCGCGCCGACGAGATCGGCGAGTTCTTCGATGAACAGCACGACCTGCGGCAGCTTGAGCTTGATGGGGCCATTGATCGTTTCGGCGGCTGAAGCGGTCGTTTTGCCCTTCGCTACCGTCTTGGAGGCTGTTTTCGACTCACCTGCGGCCTCCAGCTTGATGGGCTGGATTTTTTTCTTCCCCAGCAACGCAAAGGCCTCGCTGCGATCCGACGCGGCGAGTTCGCCGGTGATGAGACCGGCGGGGCCTTGGGCGCTGTAAACGAAGTTCGGCATGGCATTACGCGGCTAGACGAGTGGGAGCGGCGATGGTGGTGGTTTGCGGGTTGTGCTGGCGGTCGGAGGCGGCCGTGACGCTGAGGACTTCCTCAATGGTGGTCTCTCCGCTGAGCACTTTTTGGAAGCCGTAACCACGCATGGGGATGTAGCCGTCTTTGAGCGCCTGCTTGTGAAACTCGGCAGGATGCGCACGGCTGTTGATGAGGTGCTGCAAGGCGTGCGTGACGAGGCAGACCTCGTAAATCGAGAGACGGCCCTGGAAACCGCTGCCACGGCAGGCTTCACAGCCAACACCGCGCATGATCTGGCCACGCACCTGCGTGGGGAAGCCGATGGACTTCAAATAACTCTCCTCCACCTGCGTCGGCGTTTTGCACAGCGGGCAGAGTTTTCTCACCAGACGCTGCGCGAAAAAAGCGCGCACGGCGCTGGAGACGAGGAAGGGTTCCACGCCCATGTCGATGAGTCGCGTGATGCCACCGATGGCGTCATTGGTGTGCAGCGTGCTGAAAACCAAGTGACCGGTCAAAGCGGCGCGCACAGCGATCTCGGTGGTCTCCAGGTCGCGCATTTCCCCGATCATCACGACGTTTGGATCGCCACGCAGGATGCTGCGCAGGCCCGCGCCAAAGGTGAGGCCGATCTCGGGCTTCACGGCGATCTGCACGATGCCGGGCATCTTGTATTCCACCGGATCTTCGATGGTGACGATGCGGCGGTGCGTTTGATTGAGCTCGGTGAGGAAGGCGTACAGCGTGGTCGATTTGCCGCTACCAGTCGGGCCGGTGATGAGGATGATGCCGTTCGGCAGCTTCAGCAGCTCATCGACGACGGGGCGGATGTTGTCGGTGAGTCCGAGGCGGTTCACCGTGACTTGCTGCTGCGCAAGGAGACGCAGGCTGATGCTTTCGCCTTCGACAGAAGGAATCGTGGCGACACGCACGTCGATGGCGAGGCCATCAAGTTCCAAATTGATACGACCGTCCTGCGGCAGGCGCTTCTCGGCAATGTCGAGCCGAGCCATGATCTTGAGTCGTGCGATTACGGAGGCTTGCAGCGATTTGATGTTCTCCGGCACCGGCAGCTCTTCGAGGCGGCCGTCAATGCGGTAGCGAATGCGCAGGCGATCCTGCTGAGGTTCGACGTGAATGTCCGTGGCGCGTTGTTCGAGGCCACGGCGGATGATTTGATTCACGAAGCGCACGACCGAGGCTTCCTCGTCCTCGGGTTCGTCGAGCACGGTGACTTCATCGCGCAAATCCTCCGCGCCCCAGTCAGCCCGACCGCGCAGAATTTTCTCAAAGGTGTCCGCACCGAGGCCGTAGAGCTTTTGCAGCCCTTCGACGATGCGGGTGCGCGGCCCCACATGCCACACCACCGGCATCGTGAGGCTGGCGGCCACGCGCTGATGCGCCACGAGGCTCAGCGGATCAAACGTCGCGATGTGCAGCGTGCGCACGGCTTCGCCGGAAGTTGCATCAGCGCCATCCTCCTTGCTTTCCTCGGTGTAAATCGGCAGCAGACGATGCCGCAGCGCGATTTCCGCTGGAAGCATGCGGCGCATGCCCTGTTCCGTCGGTGAATCTTCCTCCTTGGGTTCCCACCACGGCAGGCTGAGCGTCTTGGCCAGCGCCATGAGGAAATCACGCTCTCTCACGCCCTCACAATCCAAGACGGCATCGACAAACGACGTTTGATTGAAGCACGCATCCTCAATCGCCTGCCGGACGGCGGGCAACTCAGCACAACCGGCGGTTGTGAGGATTTGGTCGATGAGTGGAAGCATGATGGCAAAACGGCTCCAATTGGGCCTGATAATGCCGTAAAATTATGGAAATTAACATAAAATGCAAGTTTTTAATACTTCCGAACCATTCGGATGGCTGAAAGAGTGCCGATCGAACCCGGCATTTGAGGCGACTTCGTCCCCGTCCAATGGCATCACTTGTCCTCGTTGATCCGGGCGATGATGGAGTCCAGCGAGCCGTTCTTGATCGCGATCACGCCCTTCGGATCGATGAGATAGAGGGTGGGGAAGTTGCGCAGGTTGTAGAGGGAGGTGTTCGGGCCGCTGGTGGTGTTGTCGAGCACGTTGCGGAAGGCGACCTGGTAATCGGCGAGCGCTTTTTTGGCCTCGGACTCGATGTCGGTGTTCACGCCGAGCACGACCGCGTTTTTGTCCTTCAACTGCGCCGCCGCCTGGTTCATGAGCGGCAGGATGCCGTGGCAGGCGTGGCACCAGCCGCCCCAGAAGATCACGATGACGTGTTTGCCGCGATAATCGCTGAGCTTGAAGCTGACGCCGTCCGCGTCCTTGCCCTCGATCTCCGGTGCTTCGCAGCCGACTTGCAGGTTCGTCATCTCAAAGAGCATCTTCGCGGTGAAATCGGAGAGCTTGAAACCCTGGATCGTCACCTCGGCATAATTGGCGTTGAGCTGCTGGAAGCAGTCGAGCGCCTTGTCTTTTGAGGCTTCGCCGGAAACGCGGTCGGCGGAGGCGTCGAAGTTTTTGAAATGGATCGCCCCGAGCGCGTAGAGCGCGGCGGCTTTCTCCTCGTGATGGGTGTTTTTCTCGATCACCGCTTTGAGCACCGGTTCGGCGGGCAGGCCGTGGTATTCGAGCTGTTTCACCGCCTCGGCGATGCCTTGGCGGTCAGCGAAGGTCGTGCCGAGCATCTTCAGCGCCTCCTGGCCCTCGGGAAAATTGGCCGCGCCCGTCACCAGCCACGAAACGGCCTTCACCACGTCCGGTTTGTCGAGATTCGCCTGCACGAGCTGCATCATCTTCGTGGCGGCAGGCCCGGCGCTCGGAATGCTCATGCGATACTTGTTTTTCTCCTCCTCAGTGGTGGCGGCGATGATCTTCTGCGTGTTCGCCCGCACCGAGTTTTCGTACTCGTCGATGATGGCGCGGATCTCGGTGGTGAGCGGCGAGGCCGCTTCCTGGGCCAGAAGCGAAACAACGGAAAGCAGAAGCAAAATGAGGTGTTTCATGATGAGTGACGACGTGAACGAAAGGCCAGGGCATGCAGCACCGCAACCAAGCATAACAGCAGGCTCCCAGGCTCCGGCACAACCATGAAGGAGGAATAGACGTTGTCGTAGAAAGTCACGTTTGCGCCGTAGTTTTCGACATGCGCGTCGAGCGTGAAGGTCTGCGCCGCCAGTCCTGTGTCCGGTGCCTCCACGCGATACACCACACCGTCTGTGAGGCCGGTGAGCACGATGTTGTAACCGCCGACGCTGTTGCTGAAACCGCTGGCAACGAGGATGCCGCTGACATCCTCATAGACGTTGATCGCCACACCCGCGAGCCCCTCGCCCGGCGTGTAAAACAGATCGGCGGAGAGCGTGTCCTGATAAACGGAGCCGGTCAGGATCGCGTCTGCGAAGTAATTCGCTCCATCAAACCGGTACTGCGTGGCGAAGTGTTGCGTGACCACATACGGACCTACCGCGCTGACGTTGGTGCCGGGGATCGCGATGCTTTGAAAGCCGATGCCCACTTCCTTGAAGGCGGCATCCACCAGCACATCGCGGTGTCCCGCCGGATTTTGAATGCCATTGCCAAACCCTGGCGACGCGCCATTGCCATCGCCCCAATCAATAACGAAGCCGCCGTGGCCGTGCATGATGTTTTGCGTGGCCGCAAAGAGGTTCTCGCCGATCTCCAGCCAGTTCGTGCTGTAACCGCCATTTTCAATGCGCTGGTCGAGGCTGAGGCCATCGAGCGTGTGCGACTGCTGGTCGCTGCTGACCATGAGATTCGAGTACATCGTCGCAGAGTTGTTCAGAGAACTGTTCCAGGCCACCGGCGGAGCGGCGGTGAGCACGGAAAACTGGGCGGCGAGATCGGCGGCACTGGTGCCAAAAAAGTTCAGCGCGTAGGCGATGTGGGCGTCGTCCGACTTCGGTGTGTCCCACACGCCCGGAGATGAAAAATTTGCCAGCTTCGCCAGTTCCCCCGCCGGGTCGCTGCGAAAGCGATTCGTGAGTTCCAGCCAGTATTGCTGCTCCGCAGTGGGGGCAGCCGCCCCGCCCGTTCCTTGACCTGCGATGAGCAGCAGAGCACACGCCGAATGCAGACGCAGGCGCGTCCGAAACGAGGACGGGTGGTCTGCGGACGAATAAAATGCGGCGGGAGGCATCGAACCTTAATTTATGGTAATTATAAGGCTCCGCAAACCCTGATTCGTCATCCTTCCCTTTTGCGCCAATCACTTTGCATCACAAAGTTTCACTTGCCCAACTCACTTTGTCCGCCAAAGTGATCGCCATGAGCACGACCGCAGCCGCGTTGGAAAATCTCCGCATCATCCGCTCCTTGATGGAAAAGGCGCACATCTACCGGGCCGTTTCCGCTCCCGCCGCGCTCACCGGCGGCCTGCTGGCGCTCGCCGCCTCCGCCTGGCCGGTGCAGCATGCTTTGGCGACTCAGGGTGCCAGTTTGATGTCCCCTGGCACCTTCCTCGGCCTCTGGATCGCCATTCTGCTCGTCGCCTCGTCCCTGAATGTCCTGTTGCTCGCCATCGAGGCCAAACGGCGCGGGCAGCCCTTCGTCTCCGAAGGCATGCGCATGGCTCTGCGGGCCTTTGCGCCGCCGATGCTCGTCGGCGGCTGCGTCGGCATCGGCCTGATCGTTTTTCTGCACAATCTGACGCTCGCCGCGCTGATCTGGGTGCTGTGCTACGGCCTAGCGCTGCTCTCGACCTCAGGTTTCTCGCCGCGCTCGCTGGTGCGGCTGGGCTGGGCGTTTGTGATTGCCGGATTGGCACTGTTCTTTGCTTGGGCAGCGAACAGCGATGTGCGCCTCCTTTCCAGCGATGAAGCACCGGCCTCGCTCGTCATGGGCCTCACCTTCGGCCTGCTGCATGTCATTTACGCCCTGGCCGTCTTCCTCACCCAGAAAC
>CAXNGR010000117.1:0-8491 GCA_964201265.1 Verrucomicrobiaceae bacterium | reverse complement strand
TCCCAGCCCTCCTGCGTCGGGTCCAGCGCCATGAAGCCGATCAGACGCTGCGCATCCTTTGCCACATACTCGGCCACCGTCTTGTCATCGACCCACAGGCCACTGAGCTTTGACTTGCCGCCGAAAACGATCGTTGTGGTGTCATCGGGTGCCGTGGCGCGGTAGGCCTCATAGGTCGCGCTCATGTCCACCTTGACTCCAGGTCGCGCACGACCCGCTTGATGGATGAAGTCTTCGGAGAAATCGGCAGGAAAGTTCCAGGCGTGGGAGTGAACGTCGATGATCATGTAGAACGAGTTTCCTAACTCGTTCCTCACCGCGTCCAGCTTTCACAATCCAGCAACGAGTTAGGAAACTCGTTCTACGGCTTCCATCATCCGGTCAAACTGCCGCTCCACTTCGCGAGTCGTCTCCGCATCGAGTTTGAAACCTACTGGGCCACGCACGAGTGTGTTTTTGAAAATGCCTTGCCGCACGAGCAGATGCTTCTCCACCGCCAAAAAGCCATCCAGGCTCGTCTGCATCGAAACCAACGCCGCCAGCGGCCCGTGAATGCGATCCGCCTTGTCTGCATCGCCCGCCTCCAGCGCTTTCCAAAGCGGAACGAGCCCACGAATCAAATCCGCGCCCGGCATCGTCCCGACCACACCGCGCTTGAACGAATCCACCAGCGCAATGCCACCCGTGCCTTCAAACACGCGTGCACGACCTTTCGTCGCATCACGCAACTCGCTCAGCTTCGGCCCGATAGGACTCGCCTCCGGTTTGTATTGCACGCGCTCAGGTCCGAACTCGTCCAAGAGCCGCGCCTGCATCGCAATCGGCATCGGTTTGCCCACATAGCCGCTCGCATCCTGCACGATCACCGGAATGCGGATCGCCTCAATGATGCGCGTGTAATACGCCAGCAGTTCACTCTCACCGATGCCGATGGAAACCGGCGGGATCGCCATCACCGCATCCGCGCCGACGCTTTCGGCATGTCGTGCATATCGCTCCGCCACCTTCGACGACTCCGCGCCCACGCTGATCACCACCACGCCGCGTTCTTTGCCAAATCGGCACGCCGCCGCTGCGAGTTGCTCCCGCTCCTCACTGTCCAGCCGCAGCGTCTCCGACACCATCGCCATCACGATCCCATTCGCCCCACAATCGTAAAGCCACGCGATCTCCCGCTCGAGCGTTTCAAGATCAAACGTCTCATCCTCCAGCCAAGGAGTCTGAAAAACCGGCAAGACGCCGCAGAGTTTGTGTTTGTTCGTCATAGTTTAAAAATCACCAAAGCAGTTTCCCGCCATCCAGCACCAAAACACTGCCGGTCATGAAGCTGCTGGCCTCGCTGGCCAGATACAGCGCCAGCGGGCCGATCTCCTCCGGGCGGCCCCAGCGGCCCATCGGGATGCTGGCGGCCACTTCGCCTTCAAACTCGGGCTTTTCGCCGATCCAGCGGCGGTTCGCATCGGTCAAAAACGGGCCGGGGGCGATGGCGTTCACGGTGATGCCATGCACGGCCCAATCCGCCGCCACGGCCTTCGTGAACATGGCTAGAGCGCCTTTCGAGGCCTCGTAGCTGCGACCGCGCATCGCCTTGCCGGGCCAGAGGGCATTGATGGAGGCGATGTTGATGATGCGGCCCCATTTTCGCGGGATCATTTCGCCGCCGAGGCGTTTCGTGAGGATGAAGGCCTGCGTGAGGTTCAAGTCGATGATCCGCTGCCAATCCTCCAGCGCCAGATCCTCCGTCGGCGTGTTGATGCGGCGGCCACCGACATTGTTGATGAGGATGTCGATGGGCGGATGGTCCTTCAGCACCACCTCACACAATCTCTCCGCCTCCTCCGGCTTCGAGAGATCGGCCTGGATGCAGGTCACGGCATAGCCGTCGTGAATGAGCTCGTCCGCAGCCTTGGCGAGGTTCTCTTCACTTGATCCGGTGATGATGATCTGCGCTCCTGCCTCCCCCAAAGCCCGCGCCATCTCCAAACCCAGCCCTCGCGACCCACCCGTGATCAACGCACGGCGTCCGGTGAGATTGAAGCGGTCCAAAACTGACATGAAAACAGATCGGTGCAGCGCAGAGAGTCTTTCAGGCGCTTGCGCCGTCATGTGGGCAGTCAAAAAAATGTGGCATTCATCCACAAAGCCTCTCGACGGTGAAAAGATTGACACCCGGCCCTCGGAGCGGGTAGAAACACCGCATGCAACGGCTTGTCTTCGCGCTCGGACTTCTGCTTTTCGCTCTTCAGGCCCCGGCGCAGGAGCGCCGACTGCCGGTGCTCTCGGCGAACCTCGACGCGCTGCTGAACTTCACGCAGTTGTGGCAGTGGAGCTCGGAGGATTTTGAGAAGGCTTACGTCGTGAAGTTGGCCGACCCGGAGCAGCAGGAGAAGCCGCCGCAGTTTGAGTGGGTGAACGCCACAAAGGAGCGCGCCCGCTTTTCCCGCAAGATGTACAGCAATGTGGACACGAAGCTGACGATGTTTGGTGGGTCGATCCGGCTGGAGGAGGCGATTGTGGAGTTTGTGAACGGCAAGGCGGCGCGGGCGACGGTATCGTTCTACAATCGCGGTGACTCGGGTGACATTGAGGTGGCGGACTTTGACCGCATCCTCAAAACGATCGGCCAGAACCTCGGCCAGGTGACGAAGGTGGCCCCAAAACGACAGCTCATGTCTGCCAATGCGGCGCTGCCGGTAACGAGCTGGATGTGGAGTGCGCCCACGGGCATCGCGCTGCTGGAGCACAATGAGTACAAGACCTCGAAGCCAGAGTTCCTGCGCCTGAAGCTGGCCGCGCCGAATCAGGCGGACTGGAGCATGGGGAAGATGGCCGTGGGCGTGCAGCGCATGGAACTGCTGAAGCGCGTCACCAAAACGCCGCAGGGGGATGTTTACATCGCCGGCGTGCCAATGGTGGACCAGGGGCAGAAGGGCTACTGCGTGGCGGCAAGCTGCCAGCGCCTGTTTGAGTACATGCGCATCCCCTGCGACCAGCACGAGATGGCGAAGCTGGTGAGCGTGGATGCCGAGAGCGGCGCGAACGTCTTCGACATGCAAAAGAGCCTGTCGAAGATCGACAGCGCCTTCAAGGTGACTTTCAAAGCGCTGGTGAACCCGGAGCAGTACTACACCGCCGGTCGCAAGCGCCGCGTGTCAGAGAAAGCCTTCGTCGCCGATGTGAAGGCGCACATCGACAGGGGCGTGCCGCTGCTGTGGGGCCTCGCGCTCGGCCAGAAGCCGGAAGATCCGCCGCTGCCGATGGGCGGCCAGGTCAGCGGCGGTCACATGCGCCTGGTGATCGGCTACAACCTGGCCAAGAACCAACTGCTCTTCACCGACTCCTGGGGCGCGGGCCATGAGCTGAAGCGCATGGCGATGCTGGACGCTTACGATGTGACGATGGGCCTGTATTCGATGGCCCCGAGTGGCTTCTGAGGCCGCGCCTTACAACCCGCCGAGCTTGCAGATGCGCTCCCAGTGCTTCGCCTCGACTTGGGTGATGGAAAGGCGGTTTCCACGGCGCAGGATGAGCATGTCGGCCAGCTTGGGATCGGCGCGCAGCATGTCGAGCGTGACGAAGGTCTTGAAGTCGGCCTCCCACCTCACATCCACCATCAGCCAGCGCGGTTCCTCGCGCTTGCTGCCCGCGTCGAAGTATTCGGAGGACGGGTCAAACTGCGTGTGGTCGGGATAGGCCTCCTTCACGATTTTCACCACGCCCGCGATGCCCGGCACGTCGCAACTGGAATGGTAGAAGAACCCCAGATCGCCGACCGCCATCTGATCCCGCATCATGTTCCGCACCTGATAATTCCGCACGCCGTTCCACGGCTCCGTCTTCTTCGGGCGCTTCTTCAGATGGTCGAAGGAAAAGACATCGGGTTCGGATTTGAGGAGCCAGTGGTTCATGGGATTGCCCACGGAATACACGGAGGACGCGGGAAGGGAAAGCCAAGTTCTAGGTTTCTGATGTTGGGCAAACTTGGTTAGCACTCGACAGAACCAGTTCCCCTTCAATAGTCGTCACAAAATATGCCTGAAGGAACATCTAACTCGTTGGTCAACCTCGGCGACTTGTCGAAACCAGCCGACACACTCATCAAAAAGGTTTCAAAGGCTGTAGGCGGCCTATTCGCCCCTTATCAAATCAAGCGCATTGCAATAGCCGAAGCAGAAGCTGCGGTCATCAAGGCACAATCCGAGATAGAGATAACCGATCTGCACCGGCGGGCTATGCGCCGGTTCATCGAAGAGGAAGGGAATCGTCAAAAAAACATTGAGGACATCACCTCTAAGGCGCTTCCGCTATTGAAAGAATCTTCCGACCCAAACTCCATCGAAGACGACTGGGTGACAAATTTCTTCGACAAGTCACGCATTGTTTCCGACCAAGAAATGCAGGATCTTTGGTCGAGAGTTCTCGCAGGTGAGGCAAATAGGCCAGGTTCATATTCGAAACGAACTGTCAATTTCCTTTCCGATCTCGACAAAAGTGATGCTCAACTTTTCCGCACGCTACTTGGCTTTGGCTGGATGATTGGAGATATCGTCCCGTTGGTGTTCGATGTTGAAGATGCGATCTACAACGAGTGTGGAATCAGATTTGATACCCTCACTCATCTAGAAAGCATTGGGTTGATTCAGTTTAATAATCTTGCGAGCTTCGTGAAGCTCCCGCTTCCAAAGAAATTTGCCGTTCATTATTACGGCCAACCACTCAGTTTGGAAATGGAGCTGGATTCCAAAAACAAACTCGATATTGGCAGGGCCATACTCACAAAAATTGGGCAGGAATTGGCGCTCATATGCGGAAGTCAGCCAGTAGAAGGCTTTGTCGATTATGTGAAGCAGAAATGGACTGCATATTTGCCCAAACCGAAAGCTGAAGAGACGGATGCTGGACAAGAGGCACTCACGATAGAGGCTACATCAACATCAGAGAACTGAACGGTACATTTGTCACACCGTGATCAGCCGGTTGCGCGCCGTGATGGGCCAGCGTTCGGTGGTTTTGCCGCCTTCGATGACGTAGGCCTCGCCGTGCATCGAAACGGTGGGACAGACGTGGCGTGGGAGGCCATGGAGGGTCTGGCCGATGGTGAATTCGTGGGCTCGGTCGGTTTCAAGAACGAGGTGCTCCTCGCTTTGCATGAGAGCGACGGCATCGGGCAGCTCTTCGAAGCGGACGCGGGGATGCGGGTTCTCCGGGGCGACGGATTTGTGGCCGAGGTCGAGTGTGATGCGGTTTTTGCCGGGTTTGCTGATGACGCGGGCCAGCAGCAGGGCCGCAGGCTGGAAGGGCAGGTCGGCGGGGTATTTGTCGCCATAACCAAAGTCCCATAGCACGGTGGTGCCAGGGCTGAGGGTGCGGTCAGGATAAGTGGCGTGGATGCCGAAGGTCGGGGAGCCACCGGCGACGAGTTCCTTCACAATGATGCCCTCGCCCTGCAAACGGCAGCGGAACTGCAACACAGGCCCGAAGGCGGCATCGCAGCGCTCACGGCGCACGTCGAGGCTTTCATCGTGGATGTGGCCGTCGTAGGCATGCAGGCCGCGAAACTGGAGGCGCGGCGTGTCCTTCATCACATGCGCGAGGATGGCGGCCTCATCGCCCGGCACAATGCCGGTGCGGGACATGCCACAGTCGAGCTCCAGATAGACGCCAAGAGTGACGTTGTGCTGCTGCGCGGCGGAGGCGAGGAAACGGACGGTGTCCACGTCATCGGCAATGCTGGAGAACTGCGTGTCTGGGAACTTGAGCGCGAGCTCGGCGAGACGATGCGCATTGATGCCGACACAAGGCATAGCGAGCAGCACGTCGGCAGCGCCAACAGCGGCGCACATTTCGGATTCGGCGATGGTGGAGGCCTTGAACCGCGTGATGCCGAGTTTGAGCTGCATGGCGATGATCTCCGCCGTTTTGTGCGTCTTTACATGCGGACGCAGGCGGGTGGGATCTCCCGCGATCTTGAGCATGAGCTGAAGATTGTGCTCAATGCGGCTGCGGAAGAAGAGCAGTGCGGGAGACGGGATGTCAGCTTCGTTTTCGACGTGGAACCAGGCAGGAGACATGATGATTGGGACCTAAGTGAGCGGGATATTGATCTGAATTCGTTCAACGAAACAGATTTCCCAAATGAACGCGATCAAAACTTGTTTTCGCCCGCCTATTCCTCCGCTTCCTCGCCACGCGTAAGCCTGTCTCCCCAGAACGTAGCGACAAGCAGGCTGGTGAGAGCGAGGAGAGCGAGGCCGTTGAGGACGTGGAAGTTGGTGACCCAGAAGCTTTTGCCAGTGAGGATCACGAAGATGCCCAGCGCTACCTGCACCGTGGGCAAGACCATGAGCAGCGTGGCGGCCAGACGGACGCGTGGCAGAGTGATGAGCCAGACACGGGCGCGAACGGCCACAAAGATAATGAGCAGCGCCACGAAGAAGCCCCAGTATTTGTGCGCGAAGAGCAAAAACACATCGGGCGGCGAGGTGGACGGCAGCCACTGGCCCTTGGTGGTCAAAATATCACTGGCTGCCAAATGGGCGCGCTGGGTGTGGCGCAGTGTGGCCCCTAGCACAAGCTGGCCGAAAACGCAGAAGAACAGCGTGAGCGTCCAAAATCGTGCCTGGGAGGCGGCTTTGGGACCGAGCACGAGCCGTCCCTCCGTCCAGGTGCGGCTGGAGGCGAAGGCGATGAAGACAAGCAGGCAGTAGAAAACCTGGCCGAGCGTGCCGTGAGTGACCCCGAGTGGATCGGACATTTTGAGGACACGCAAACCTCCCAGGGAGGCCTGCAGCACCACGAGCAGCAGCGCGAGCGTGGTGAGTCCACGCAACAACGGCCAGCGCTGGCTGTACCATTTCAAAACGAGCCACATGAAGCCGAGAACGGCGATGAACACGGCCGTTTTGAGCGCTCCCATGAAAATCAGCACGAGAAATCCGGCGGCGCACAGCACAATGCCAACACCTTCGACCAAACCCGGACGGAACCTAGCGAACTGCCAGTAGTACATTCCCAGCACAAGAAAACCAATGGTGGTGGCGATCCAACGATGGCCGTGCTCCAGCAGTAGCGCGGGCACTTTGTACCATCCCTCAGGATTGATCTTCCCGTAACAGAGAGGCCAGTCAGGCACGGCGAGTCCAACATCCTCGGTCGTCACCGCAGCCCCCCACCAGATAAGCACCACGCCGACGGCGAGGGTGAACAGCGAATAGCGATGAAAGGCGCGCGAGGGCATGACGATCAAATCATGAACGAGTGGCTAAAGCAGAAGGGCAAAATAATGAGATCATTATTTTGCCCTTCGGTGCTGCCATCCATGTGGATGGAGGATCAATTGGCGGCGGTCTTAGGAGCGGCGGCTTCCGTGGTCTTCTTGAGCGCGGAGGCAGACTGTTCCTTGGCCCAATCGTCGTATTCTTTGGCATCGACGACTTCGAGGATGGCCTTCATCTGGGCATGGCCTGGACCGCAAAGCTGGCCGCAAATGATGTCCCAACTGCCGGTTTTCGTCGGCTTGAACCACATGTGGCTCTTCACACCAGGAGTGGCATCCTGTGCGGCACGCATCGGCACGAGGGCCAGATTGTGGATCACGTCCTTGGAAGCGACATCAACAATGACTGGGCGACCGACTGGGAGTTTCATGGTGCCAGGATTGACGAAGTCATCTTTGCCGTTCGGATCGTGCAGATCTTTGCCAGTGGTGTTGGTGGCACCGTTCACATTGCGCATGTCCCAGGTGCTGAGCATCATGTCGTCACCAGGATACTGGAAGTTCCAGAGGAATTTCTCACCAAGGGCACGCATGCGGATGGTGTCTGGGGAGGTCGGGTATTCGTCGGCTTGGCGGGACCAGAGAGGGAAGGCAAAACCGAGTAGCAGGATGGCCTCGACGATGACCACGCCGATTTCGATGTGAGTCGTGGCATGACCGCGCACACCATGATAGTCGGCGCGGGCTGTTTTCTTTTGACGGAAGCGGTAAAACGCGATGGCAAGGTAGATGGACCAGCCGACGCCAAGAACGACCATGAACCAGTGGACGAAGCCAAGCATGTGATCCACGAGGCCGCCATGTTCGGAGGCGTTTGGGGTTTGACCGATAAATTCATTGATCCAGGAGAGGTTCATAGCGAGGAGGGTGAAAAAAGGTGTTTCAGACAGCAGGGTGCATGCTGGCGTATTTACGCTGGCGGCGGACCATGGAAAAGACGATGCCGGTGGCACAGGCGAACATGAAGGCAAGGAAGCCGAGCATGACGAGAATGGCGAATCCCTGAGCCTGACCGACGAGGCTACCCTTGTCAGCCATGCAGGTGGCACAGGCGAGAATGGTGGAAGGCACGGAAATCATGGTCAGATGATGATGGTGCGCATTTTTTTGACGAGATACCACACGCCGTAACCCAACAGGAGGAGGCAGAGAAGACCGGCGTAAGGCTTGAGAACGATGGCACCAGAACGCGAGGCATCCTCCGGCAGGAAGTGC
>CAXNGR010000116.1:0-8540 GCA_964201265.1 Verrucomicrobiaceae bacterium | reverse complement strand
TTCTGCGGCTCCCGGAAGAAGATCACGAACAACACCAGCACCACGACGGCGATCCAGGCCGGAGTGGCCCAGATAGCGGACCAGTCGTGCGTAATGTCGCCTTTCGGCGCGGCCAGTTTGTGCTGATCCATGAAGTAGCCGGCCAAATAAGTCCCCACCAGCGAGCCGAAGCCCCACAGGATGATGGCGATGAGGCCTTGGGCCGCGCCACGGATGCGTTCGTTCGCCTCGTCATCGACGTAAAGCTGTCCGGCGATGAACAAGAAGTCGTAGCAGATGCCGTGCAGCAGAATGGCTCCAAAGATCAGTACGGTGCCAGTGCTGGCGGCGCTGGCGCTAAGCATGAAGTAGCGTGCGGCCCAGGCCAGGATGCCGAGGAAGATGGTTTTCTTGTAACCGAGCTTTTTGAGCATCAGCGGCAGCAGCACCAGGAAAACAATGTCGGAGACCTGCGCCAGCGTCATCTTCTGGGCCATGCCCTCCCATTTCAACTGGGTGAGGTAGGTGCCCATGTTCACGAAGTAGAAGTACAGCGGGATGCAGATGAGGAACATGCACAGGATGAAGATGGCAAACGTGGGCTTCTTCAGCAGCGCCAGCGCATCGAGACCAAGAACTTCGCTCAGTGGCACATTCTGCCCCTTCTTCTTCGGTGGTGTGTGCGGCAGCGTGAGAGCGAAGAGGCCGAAGACCATCGAGGTGCCGCCTGCCAGGTAGTATTGCAGCGCGGACTGCTCGCCCTTCAACTGGCTGAGCACCACACCACCAGCGATCCAGCCCACGGCGGAGAAAATCTTCACAAAGGGGAAATCCTTCTTCGCATCGGCCAGATGGGTCATGGAGATCGAGTTTCCCAGCGCCAGCGTCGGCGCGTAGAGCGTGCAGTAGAGGATGAGCGTGGGATAGACGCTGCCGAAGGTCTTCAACTGCGGGATGTAGAGCATCACCAGTCCACCGGCGATGCCGAGCACGGCGATGATTTTCTCTGAGGCAAAGAAGCGGTCCGCGATCAAACCGACGATGAAGGGCGAAAGAATCGCCCCCCAGGCGAAAGCGCCATAGGACGCGCCGATTTCGGTGCCGGTGAAGTTCAGCGTGCCGAGATACGCCCCCAGCGTCATGTACCAACTGCTCCAGATGAAATACTGGAGGAACATGAAAGTCGAGAGCTTGAACTTGAGCTGGTTTTGCATGGTGGTGTGTGGTTGAGCTTATTTCATGCCATCGGCGGCGGTCCAGGGCTCGATGAGCTGGAGCTTCTGGCTTTGCAGCGCCTTGTAGCAGTCAGGGAGGTCGAAATGATGCAGCACCTGCGGCAGCATGAAGGCGGTGGGCCACTGCTGGTCATCGTGAACGGCCAGTTCATGAAAAGAGGTGAGCGCATGCTTCAACGTGACCTGTTTGACTTCGCGGCTAAGCAAGGCGGCAAAGGCGGCGGGTAGCGCACCCCAGCCTTGACCGGCGAGATGGATCTCCGTGTGACCGGCAGCGGCAAGAAGCTGGATGACGCGCAGCACATCGAACGTGCGCTGGCCGAGCAACGGGCGGTCGAGCATCTGGCTGTAGGCCGCGTAGAAGTAGTGGCTGCCGTAGCGGCCGAGGAATTGATTCGCGCCGCAGGTGTCGGGCTGCGAGTCGCCAATGCCGCGTAAGTCGCAAGCAAAGAAGGCCGCGTCAGGCGATGCGGCGATGAGTTCCTGCACAAAGGGACCGCCGCGCAGTTCGGCATCGGCGGAGCGATGCGAGATGTAGAGCACGGCTTTGCTCAAACCGCGTGGCAGACGCGAGGTGAGCGCTTCATCGCTCAGGCGTGTGACCAGCGCATGGATCATCGGCTCTGTTTCGACGGCGTAGGTGCAGTAGGCTTTGGCAGGATACTTGCGCACCCCCATGCTGCGGAGAATGCGGTAGTCTGGCGGCGCATCCGGCAGCGCTGGCAGTTTCAAGGTTTCACGCACCGCTTTCTGCAAGGCTTCACCGGTGAGGTGCTTGCGTTTGGAGGCCAGATCGTCCGCTTTTTCTCGCGTGAAAGACATCAGCGTGCGCGAACCGGCTTCGGCCACCTGACCGCGTGGTGTGCAGAGCAGATCCGCATCTTTGTCGACGGTGATCGTTGGCTCGGCGACGGCGGCAGGAATGCCCGTGACTTTGCCGAAGAAGCGATACATCGCCTCGCGGTTCGACTGCGTGTAGCCGTGCGGATCAGGCCCGATGTGGAGCTGGATGTTCTCCGGCTTGCCGAGCAGCGTGTAGAGCTTCTTGAGGCGCTCGTAAGTCTCCGTGGAGCCACGCGCATCGAAGTAATCCTTCTCCTGCGCCATGATGATGACCGGCTTCGGAGCCATGGCGGCGAGGAAGTCACAGTGATCAAGATCATGCGCCAAAACACGCGGCGGGCACTGCTCCATGTCTTGTGGCAATTCGTTTTCAGCATCGCGACGAAACGTTGTCACAAAGCACGACGGCGCACCCATGGTGAAACGCGGCTCCATGCCGCAGAGCCAGGTCGTTTGCGTGCCGCCGCCGGAGTTACCGGTCACGCCGAGGTGTTTGGGGTCGATTTCATTCCGCGTGAGCAGGTAGTCGAGCGCCCGCATGGCATCCCACACGAACCAGGTGCCGAGAAACTCACCGATGAGCGCCTGCGGACCGCCCATCTGATTGTGCTCGGACGTTCCGCCGCCGAGACGAGAGCCGAGCTTCTCATTTAAATACTGAAACCGCTCCCCCTGACCGGCGGGATCAATGATGAAGCATGCCTGGCCTTGGCGGGCGAGTCCCTGCGCGAAGCTTTGATAAGCCTCCGCCGCCTTGCCATTGAGCGAGTGGCCGCAGACACCGATCACACCGGGGACGGGGCCTTGGCGCTTCGTGGGCAGGTAGAGATTGCCGGTGACGAGAAAATTCGGTCGGCTCTCAAAGACGATGTTCTCGATGCGGTAGCCGTCGCGTTCCAAGATCTTCGTGATCTTCGCGTTCAGCGGTGTTTTTTCGGGCAGGGGGCCAAAACACTCACGGATGCGCTCCTGCACCGACTTCACATAAGCCTCGGCATCCGCTTTCGTTTTCAAGGCGTCGCGTCGCGCGTTGCCGCGTGCCTCGGCGGCACGCACTTCAGTGACGAGCCAGTCCTGCATCATGCGTGGGAACCGATTCAAAGCTGGAACGCCTGCCGTTGGAGCTGTGGCGGACGTTTGAGCCAGCGCATTGCTCGTGCTGCCGAAGAAGGACTGCATCACCGGCCAGCTCAGAAGGCCCAGGCCGGTGGTTTGGAGAAAGTCACGGCGGCAGGGCAGGGGAGTGGAATCCATGAGTGAGTGGCGTGAGTTGGAGCGTGATGAATATCGGAACTGATCTGCGTTTCTTTCCCATGCACACGCCTGCTTCTCCGAATCGTCGTCAGTTCCTCCGCTCCGCTGTTCCTTTCATCGTTTCCGCTGCCACCCTGGGCCGTGCGGGTGCGGTATCGCCGAATGGGAAAGTTCGCCTCGCCTGCATCGGTGTCGGCGGCCAAGGGACGAGCAATCTGCGGGCGTTGATGGGCGATGAGCGCGTGCAGATCGTCGCCGTGTGCGATGTGGATGCGCAGCATGCCGAGGCAGCGGCGAAGATTGCCGGATTGACGAAGGGCGATGTGTATCGCGATTTTCGCGAGGTGCTGGCCCGGAGTGATGTGGACGCGGTGATGAATGCCACGCCGGACCACTGGCACTCGAACGTGGCGATCGCTGCCGCGAAAGCGGGCAAGGACTTGTATTCCGAGAAGCCGCTGGGCGCGAGCATCGTCGAAGGCCGCGCCATTTGCCGAGCGGTGGAGGAAAACAAGCGCGTGCTGCAATGCGGCACCTGGCGGCGATCCGGTTTGAAGGTGCGTATGGCCTGCGAGCGCGTGCGCAACGGCTACATCGGCGAATTGAAGGAGATCGAGATCGGTGTGCCGGGCAAATTTGCGATTCGTGGGGGTGTCACCGGACTGGAATCGACGCAACCGGTGCCAGCACACTTCGATTACGCGATGTGGCTCGGCCCGGCAGCGGAGAAGCCGTACACGGCGGCGCGCTGCCACTTCAACTTCCGCTGGATCGAGGAATACGCCCCCGGCTACATCACCGACTGGGGCGCACATTTCCTCGACGTGGCGCAATGGGGCGCTGGCATGGATGAAACGACACCGACCGAGGTCAGCGCCACCGAGGTGAAGCGACGCGACGCAGGCATCTACGATGCCGCCGAGAGCTTCCGCATCGAATACCGCTACGCCAACGGCGTGCGCGTGGTCATGCTCAGCACCGACGACAAGACGAAGTGGGGCACCAAGTTCATCGGCAGCGAAGGCTGGATCTACACTGAGGCGGAAGTTCTCAAGGCCAGTTCGGACGACATCCTGCGCGTGAAGCTCAAAGACAGCGATGTGAAGCTCTACGAGTCAAAGCATCATCATCGCAACTTCATCGACGCCGTGCTCTCACGCGGACGCACCGCCGCCACAGCGGAAATCGCCCAACGTGCCGCTACCACCTGCCACATCGGTGCCATTTCAGCCGTTCTGAAGCGTCCCCTGAAGTTTGATCCGCAAGCCGAACGCTTTGAAGGCGACGAGCAGGCCAATCAGATGCTGCTGCGGCCGATGCGTGAGGCGTGGAAGATTGCGTGATGGTTGCTTGCGTCGTTTTTCTGAGCCGGGCATTCCATGCTTGCCATTCCTCACCGCCTTTCGTAAAAACCAAGCCGCATGGCTGACGAATCCGCTCCCTCCTCACCTACGTCCGAAACCCCGCCGCCACGCACCACCGGCGGAGGATTTCGCTGGGAACCACCGACGGCGGCAGAACTCCAGAACCTGATGCCGGGTTACACCATCGAGAAAATCCTCGGTCGTGGCGGCATGGGCGCGGTGTATCGCGGGGTGCAAACGAATCTCGACCGCCCCGTTGCCATCAAGATTCTGCCTCCTGGTGTGGAAAAGGAAGACCCCAGCTTTGCCGAGCGCTTCAAGAGCGAGGCGCGGCTGATGGCCAAGCTCAATCACCCCGCCGTGGTGGCGGTGTATGACTTCGGCACCACCTCCGCCGGTCAGCTCTACTTCGCCATGGAGTATGTCGATGGCAGCGATGTCTCGCTGATGATCGCCGCCCAAGGCAAGCTTCCGCCGGAGCACGCGCTGGCCATCACCGCCCATGTGTGCGATGCCCTCGGGGCCGCGCATGAGCTGGGCATCGTGCATCGCGATATCAAACCGGCCAACGTGCTGCTCAACATGAAGGGCCAGGTCAAGGTGGCCGATTTTGGATTGGCGAAGGTGGAAGACCCTGGCCAGCACGGCCTCACGAAAACCGGTTACGCCATGGGCACGCCGGATTTTGTGGCCCCCGAGGGGCTCATGCTCGGCACGGCGATTGATGGTCGCGCGGATTTGTATGCGGTGGGCGTGATGCTCTATCAGATGCTCACGGGAAACATCCCGCGTGGGGCGTTCAAGCCCGCCTCGGTGCTCGTGCCCGGTCTCGATCCGCGTTTTGACCCGATCATCCTCAAGGCCATGCAGCACGACCGTGCGGAGCGCCATCAAAGCGCCGCCGAGCTGCGGCGTGAGCTGGATGTGATCCTGACGGTGCCCTTTGTGCGCAATGATGCGCCGGTGAGCGCGGCCATCCCGGTGGCGCAAGTGGCGCAGGCCCCCGGCCAGCGCAGTGCCGCGCAGAAGCCGCAGCCAAGGAGTGCGGGTGCCCCCACCCGCCCGCCAAACGTCAAAGCGGGTGAGGGCACCCGCGCTCCTGAAACGCCGCCGAAATCCAAAACCCCGCTCTTCATCGGCATCGCAGCCGCTGCGGCCATCGGCATCGGTGCTTTCGTGATGATGGGTGGCAAGAAAGAGGCGAAGCAAAGTGGTCCGCTCAGTCCTCTGAGCGGCGCGTCGAGCGCACCGGGCGCTGCCAAAGCCGCACAGGGGAGTGTGCGGACCACTCTGCCACCACCCGCTCCGCCAACGCCGCCGAAAGCGGCTCAAACCGCTCCTGCCTCCAAGCCGCCTCCAACAGTCTCCAAGTCTGCCCTCTCTCCCTCCACCGAGCCTTGGCAGGATGTCCTGCGTGATCCGGCCCAGCTCGTTCTCAGCGGCGGAACCGAGCGCACCGCCGCAGGACTGAGCTTTGGCGGCAAGGGCACGGCCCGCATCAGCAAGCCCGAACCCCGCGACGGCGCGGTGCGGATGATCGCGAACTACGGCGGCTCCCGTGTGCAATTGCGGGCGCGTGAGACCACGGAAGCAGGTCTCTATCAGCTTCACGTCACCCATTTGACCAAGGAGATCACGCTGGGGCGGTTTGACCGATCCTCCCAAAAGTTCACGGACCTGCGCAAGTTTCCCCTGCCAACGCCGCTCCAGCTCGGTCAGGACTATGAACTCGAACTGCGGGTGGTGGGCCAGACCCTCACCGTCAAATTCAACGGAGCCATTCTTGGCACCGTCGCGGACAGCACTTTGTCGGTAGGCTCATGGTCCGCAGGAACCATTGAAAGCACCACCACCCCGGCGCAGGTCAAGGCTCTCGAACTACTCGACCTCGATGCCTCAAAGCCCGCCGCCGCCGTGGCTGCGACCTCTCCGGCTCCCTCTATCTCCAAGTCTCCTCCACTCCCGGTCTCCCCATCTTCCGAAAAGTTCCCTCCCGGCCAGTGGGTGAAACTTTTCGCGACGCGGGAAGACCTGCCCAGCGACGTGCGCAACCCAGAAAGCGGAATCACTTGGGAAAACGATCGTTTTGTAGCCACAAAAAAGTTCGCATGGCGCGAAGCCGGACTTGTGGTGAAGAACGGAGGATTACGGGTGACTGCCAGCAAAGGCACCTTCATCCAGCTTAGAACTCGTTCCGACCAGATTGGAAACGAGTTCTATGGCTTCAGAGAGAATCAAATTCTCTTCAAAGCGTCCCGAGAGGCGGGAAAACTGACCGAGAGAAACTTGGCGTCGGGTTCAGCGGACATTCTGAAGGAGGAAGAAACCACTTGGGAAATCGCGGCTGTCGGCAATCGAGTTTTCGCCCGCTCCGGTGCGCACCTGATCGGGCCTGTGATCGAGGATTCGATCAAGGAAGGCTATGTGGCATTCACCAATGTGGTTGGAACCATCCGCGACATCGAAGTCATCAACCTCGACGGCCTGCCCGAAGCGGAAGCCCTGCGCATCCTCGGCGTGGATGAAAAAGGCAATGACCTCCGCGCCCTTGCTGCGAAGCAGGAGCAGCAGATGGCCGAGCAGGCGAAGGCGGTGGATGCCATGGCCGCCATCCCGGAGCTGAAGACGCTGCACGAGCAGTTCGTGAAGCTGCAAGGCGAGCGCGTCACCGCGCCGTTTGCGGCGGAGGTGGCGAAGCTGAACGCGGGCTACGTCGGCGGCATCGACCGGGAGATCGCCAATGAGAAGAAGGCCGGGCATCTGGATGGCGTCATCGCCCTGGAGGCGGAGAAGAAGCTCATCCAAGGAGTGGGGACATCCTTGTCCCCACCACCACGGGCCCAGGATGGTCCCGCTCCTTCTCCGATCCCTGCCGAAGACGACGCGACGACGACCGACGCCCTCAAGAAGCTGCGCGGCATCTACCGTGCGGCCTATGCGAAGATCGAGGCCGCCCGAGCCGAGAATCTGAAGTCGCTCACTGACCCGCTGGACAATCGCCTCAAGCAGTTGGAGGCCACGTTGACCCAGCAGGACCGCATTGCCGATGCCAAGACCGTGCGCGATTATCGCGAGGATTTGGGTAGGGCGGCTGGTCCCCCAGCCGCCGCGAGCGACCCAGCGGCGGCGAACGCGCCCAGCACGGCGATTGGAGGACCAAGTGCCCTACCTGCCGCCAAATACCCCAAGGGCGACGACCGCAAGGCGGCGGAGTGGGCGCTGGATCTGGGGGGCACGGTGAGGCTCCGAGATGGCCGTAACATCAAGACCATCTCCAAGAAGGGCGAGCTGCCAAGGTCCTCCTTTGAATTGCTGGGCATCAACATCAAGTCCAATGGCGCGGCTTCGGCGACCATCCCTTTCACTGGCCTTGCGCCCATGGCAGGATTGCGAAGTTTGGAGAATTTCGAAACCAACGCGATTCCTGTCACTGACGATGACACTGAAATCCTGGCATCGCTGCCAAATCTTCGGGGTCTGACGATCAGCTACGCCAAGCAGTTCACCGGCAGCTCCGTTTCCATGCTCAAAGACTGCGCCCAACTCCAATCCGTGAACTTCGGCAGCTCGGGCCTGAGGAAGCAGGGAATCGAGCAACTCGGGCAGCTCAATGGCTTGACCAGCGTCTCGATTTCAAGCAACGAACTCACGGACGGAGATGCGGCCCCGCTCAGGAACTTGAAAAAGCTCACCAAGCTCCACCTGGGGCGCAATCCTCTGAGCCTGGAGGCCTGGCGGCAGCTCAAAGGGCTGCCCTTGTCCTCGATCCAATACACGCCGGAACCCGGCAAGGCCAAGGAGTGGACCAAGGAACTGGCCTCCCTGTTTCCTGCCATTACTCAATCGATGATGGTCATCCAGGAAG
>CAXNGR010000115.1:0-8541 GCA_964201265.1 Verrucomicrobiaceae bacterium | reverse complement strand
GAACAGGCTGGGCTTGATGGGGGAAATACCCGCGTCGTAGCTGCCGATCACCGCATCAGCCGCCAAGGCACCCAGCATCGAGCCGCACACCCACACCAGCACCCACTCGCGAAAGCGGGTCCAGCCAGTGGGTCGGAGCATGGGGTGCGGATGGTTCATGCGTGATGGTGCTGATGCCATGCCTGGAACATGAGCACGTCCCAGAGGTAGAAATGCCAGTTCCGCGTGCCGCTGAGGTGCTCCTGCCACTTCTGCCGGATCGGCGCGGGATGAAAGAAGCCCTCGCGCTTCAGGCGTGACTCGCTGAGCAAATCCTCCGCCCATCCGCGCAACGGACCGCGTAGCCAGACATCAAGCGGTATTCCAAAGCCGCGCTTCGGGCGGTCGATGAGTGTCTTTGGCACATGACGGTAAAGCGTCTCACGCATCAGCCACTTGCCCTTGCCATCGCGCACCTTCATCGAGAACGGCACGCGCCATGCGAACTCGATCAAATCGTGGTCCAGCAGCGGAATGCGGCCTTCGAGGCTCACGCCCATCGCGGCACGGTCCACCTTGGTCAAAATATCGCCCGGCAGATAGGTCTCCATGTCGAGATGCATCATGCGGTGCGTGAAATCACTGACGCGCGGCCATGAGGTGGTGTTCGTGATCGCGGTGACGGGATCTTTGCCGTCGATCACGATGTCCTGCGGCTTTTTCCAGTGGGACATAAGATTGAGGTAAAGCGTCTCCATGCCTGGAGCGGCCACGACCTCAGCCAGCTTGTGCAGTTTGTCGCCAAGCGGGATGTGGCGCAGCCGTTTGGGCAGCACTTTGGCTCCAAGTCCGTTTAGCACCTTCGGTGGCAGCGCGGTGAGTGCTGCTGCGGTCATTTTCTTCATCGTCGGCGGCATCCAGGAAATGTTGTTCCAGAGCTTTCGTCCGACGGAATAGCGCTCGTAGCCGCCGAAAAGTTCATCGCCCGCATCACCGCTCAAGGCGACCGTGACATGCTGGCGGGCCATTTTGCACACGAGATACGTCGGGATCTGCGAGTAGTCTGAAAACGGCTCGTCGTAGAGCGAGGGGAGTAGCGGGATTACGTTCAGCGCATCTTCACCCGTGACATACATCTCCGTGTGATCGGTGCCGAGGTGCTTGGCGACATCTTTCGCGAACTCGGCTTCGTTGTGCTCCTTTTCGTGAAAGCCGATGGTGAAGGTGCGCACGGGACGTGCGCTTTGTTTCTGCATCATCGCCACGATGAGCGAGGAATCGACGCCGCCGCTCAAGAACGCGCCCAGCGGCACATCCGAGACCATGCGCATGCCCACGGCTTTCTTGAGCATCGCCTCAAAGGTGTCGATGGCCTCGGTTTCGGTGCCGGTGAACGGGTTGTCGAGGCCGCGCTCGACGACCTGGGGCAAACTCCAATACCAGCCGGGCAGCGGGCGCTCGGCTGGAGAGCGAAGCGTGATCATCGCGGCAGGCGGCAGCTTCTTGAAGCCCTGATAGATGCAGAGAGGATCGGGGATGTAATTGCAACGCAGCAGCGCGGTCAGCGCCTCGCGATCAATCGAGGCATTGAAGCCGGGGAAGCGCTGGATGGCCTTCAATTCGGAGGCAAACACGAATGTTTCGCCTGCCCAGCCGTAGTAGAGCGGTTTTTCGCCAAGACGGTCGCGACCAAGATGCAGCACGCGCTCCTGCTTATCCCAAACCGCGAAGGCGAACATTCCGTTGAAGCGTTTCGTCGCCTGCACGACGCCCCACTGTCGAAACGCGGCCAGCATGATCTCGGTGTCCGAGTGTCCGCGCCAGGTGTGGCCGTGTTTTTCGAGCTCAGCGCGGAGGTCTTGGAAGTTGTACACCTCGCCGTTGAACACGATGATGAAACGTCCGTCCGCGCTGGTCATCGGCTGATGACCGAGCGGCGAGAGGTCGAGGATGGAGAGGCGTCGATGCCCCAGGGCGAGGCCGCTTTCAGAATCCACCCACGCGCCTGAGTCATCCGGGCCGCGCAGGATGATGGCATCGGTCATCGCGGTGACGATGGCATGCATCTCGTGCGAAGGGCGGGATTTGGAGGGGGTGAAGAAACCGGCGATGCCGCACATGGTCAGTGAGAAGTGAGAGGTGAGATGTGAGACGTGAGCGGCGTGCCTTCGGGCGTTTCCGTCCTTTTTGTTCGTTGCGAAGTGAGCAGTGCCTCGAACTGGCCGAGCACACTCGTGAGCGAAAAATGCCGCTCAATGCGCTCGCGTGCAGCGAGGTCTTTGGTGATGCTTTTATCGAGGATTTCGAGGCAGGCGTTGGCGAGGGCTTGCGGATCACGCGGCGGGACGACGCGGCCGGTTTCGCCCATGACCCAGCGGGTGTCTCCGATGTCGGTGGCGACGACAGGCACGGCGCAGGCCATGGCCTCGCCGATGACGTTGGGAAAGCCTTCGCCGAAAGCGGATGACGACACGGCGATGTTGAGTGAAGCGGTGAGTTCCGGCAGATCGTGGCGCTCGCCGAGGACTTCGATGAAGGGCGGAACGTCAAGTGTTTCGGTTTCGGCTCCGACGATGATGAATCTGGCTTCGGGGCGCTTCGCGTGGATGATTTTCGCGGCTTCGATGAAGGTCGGGTAGTCCTTCATCGGCGCGTTGCGTCCGAAGCGGCCGATATAAAACGAGTTTTCCAACTCGTTTTCCGAATGATGAACGAGTTGGAAAACTCGTTTTACGGCGGGCCTCCACTTCTCGAGATCAAAACCATTCGCGATGAGCTGTGTCTTCGTTTTTGCATAGCCGGCGGCCTCATGCTGTTTCGCGCTGACCTGTGAGTTGTAAGTGATGCGCTGCGGCAGCCACGAGAGCTTGGCGAGAGCACGAATGACCAGTGCGGAGCCGCGCTTCTCGAGTTTGAGGTCGTAGAGGCTCTGGCGGATGTTCCAGATCATCGGAACCGGTTTGAGCCGCATGAATTTCGCCAGCGTGGCGACGAGGCAGCCATGGTACATCCAGCCCATGAGCACATCCGGCTTTTCGCGGCGGATGATTTGAAACAGCCGCCAGATGGCTCGCAGCGTGGGCTTTCCTGCGGGCATGTCGAGGCTGTGGACGTTTGGAAGCGACGCGACGTGCTTTCCACCTGCCGTGAGGCTGACGACGACGTGCTGGAGTCTTGGCAGCCCCTTCACAAGCTGCGCCAGCATCATCTCCGCGCCGCCACTGCCGAGGCCGGTGGTGATCCACATGACTTTTTTACCGAGCAGACGGCTGGTGCGCTCGATGAGGCGCTCAACGCTGAATTCTTCGACGATGCGGAAACGCGTTTCACTTGGCTTGAACTCGCGCATGCATCTGGCGAGGGCTGCGTGATCGCCTGCGGGGAAGATTTGAGCCGGATTGCCGATGATCCACGCGCTGTCACCGACATCGCTGGCGATGCAGGGAACGCCGCAGGCCATTGCCTCGCCGATGACGTTGGAAAATCCTTCGCCGAAGGCGCTGGAGTTCACCAGGCAGTCAAAGGTGGCATAGACGGAAGGCATGTCGCTCTGCGCAGGCAGCCAAGTCACGGCAACGCCGAGCTGCGCTGCGAGCACGCGCATTTTTTGTGCGTAGGCTTCATCACCGCTGCCGACGATGACGAAACGAGCCTCCGGCACGAGCGCGGCGGCTTTGAGGAAGGTGGTGTGGTCCTTCATCGGGCTGAGGCGACCGACGAGACCAAAGGTGAGCGGATGCTCGTGCGGGGAGGGCTTGAAGCGCTCCACGTCGATGCCGTTTGGGATGACGTGTGTTTTATGCGCGGGATAGCCGCGTGCGAGGTAGTAGTCGCGTCCAGCCTTCGAGTTGCAGATGATGACATCGGCGAAACGGGCGAGGAGGCAGTTGAGCCGGAAACTGAGCCTGCCGAGCATGCCCCAAAGGTGCGCGTCGGTTTGCGAATCGCGCACGCCCCAGACGACGCGTGGGAAGCCGCAAAACGGCTTCAAGAAAAGCGCCATGAGGTTGGATTCGGCAAGGTAGCCGTGCAGAACCTCAGGACGCACGCTGCGAGCGGCTTTCACGAGGCGGAAGAAGAAGCCCAGTAGATCCCAGCGGCTTTTTTTGCCGACGCAGATCGTGCGCACACCGGAATCGCGGAGGTTTGGATCAAACGGGCCGCCGTAGAAGTGCAGGACGGTGACTTCGTGGCCTTCACGCACCAAACCAGCGGCCAGGGTGACGAGCTGGCGCTGTGCGCCGCCGTGGCCGAGATCACGGATGATGAAGGCGAGGCTCAAGCGGCCTCCTTTCTCCGAATCAGCACCAGGCAGGCGGCGCAGGTGGCAGCGGCGCAGAGGCCATGCACGATCACGGTGGAAAGCGCGATGCCTGCCGCGCCGAGGTGGCGCATGAGCAGCCAGTTCAGCGAGGCATTGAGCGCAAGGGCGCAGAACGACATGGTGAGCATGAAGCGCGAGGCTTGCAGCGAAACGACCACGCGGGCGGCCACCGTGCCGAGGATGTAGAAAGGAATCTGGAAGGCGGCGAAGCGCAGCACCTCGGCCACGCGCTGGGTGTCCTGCGGGCCGAAGGCTCCTCGCTCAAACAAGGTGCTGACGATCCACGGGGCCATGAAGCTAAGCAGCAGCGTCATGGGCAGCGCAGCGCTGATGATGAGTCCGGCGCTGGCAAAGAGGCGCTTGCGCAGACCCGGCCAGTCACGTTTGGCGACGAGCTCGACAAAATGCGGGAACAGCACGTCCGCCGCCGGGCTGGCGGTGACGGCGAGGACGACGGCGCACAGTTTGTCCGCGTAACCAAGAACGGCCACGGAGCCGGAGGGCAGCCAAGCGGCCATGGTTTGGTCCACCACGGCGGCGCTGCCAAAGGCCACGCCTCCCACGAGAAAAGGCAGCGCGTTGCGCAGCACGGTGCGCATGGCGGGTTCCCAGCGGCGCAGGGTGCCCCGCCACCAGCCCCTGGAGCGCGGCAGGCGGCGGATCACAGCGAAAAGCAGCACCAGCACATGCGCTACCGCGCCCCAGACGGTGCCGGTGACGAGCGTCCACGCGCTGACTTGGTCTCCTGCCAGCAGCAGGGCGATCACTATGCCCAGCGGCACCAGCAGTGGCGCGGCGGCGGGTAGAAGGAAGGATTTCCCAACACGCAGCCACGCGGAGAGCAGATAGGCGAGCCCAAAGCACAGCAGAAAGGGCAGCAGGCCGCGTAGCAGGCTGACCGCTAGCTCTTGCTTCTGCGGCGAGAAGCCGTGCGTGACCCGGTCCACCAGGAAAGGTGCAAAAAGCGTGATGACGAGACCGCAGAGCAGCAGCGTGGCGAAGTGCCAGGCCGCGCATTGCACGCCGAGGCGGTCGGCGCTGCGCAGCCCCCGGCGCTCACGCAGTTCCGCGTAGGCGGGCATGAAGGACTCCGGCAGCCCGCCCGCCAGCACGGTGGCGGCAAAGGAGAAGAAGCCGAACACGAGCATGAAGGCGTCGAGGTCGTCCGCCGTGCCCATTTTGGCGGCCACGACCGCGTCTTTGGCAAAGGCGACGATCTTCCCGACCATGGTCAGGATGGCGACGAGCAGGAAGCCCGAAACCATGGCCGAACCAACCCCTCTGGCGAGCAGTGAGCGAAGAGTGGCTGGAAGAGCGATGCGGATTGCAGGCATTCACATAAACTATAAACACCATAAAACAATTGGGCAAACACCGCCTTGGGCTTTTTCGAGGCATGAAAAGCTGACTTTCAGTGCCTTGGGCACCCGTTTTCAAATACCGGGCAGGTCTTTAGCAAACCTTCGGCTCGATCTCGTCACACTGACCTGCAACGAGTGTCAGGCAGGCCATGCAGCGGTCCTGGAGCGGGTAAGTCTGCGCACCGGTGAACTGCGCGATTTTACCTGTGGGAAACGTGGGATTGAGCGCTGTGTCGAAGGCGATCTGCCAGACGGTGTCCTTCGTGCCTGGCAATACGAACGGGTGGGATTGGGTGCCGTTGTTGAACAACAGCAGCAGCGGTTTGGTCGAGCTATCGTCCGCTCCCAGAAGTGCGCCGAAGTGGCGGCGGTCGGGGTTGTGCCATTCCTCGTGGCAGAGCAGGGTGCCGTCTCCTTCGAGCCAGGAGACATCGGGAAGGCCGCTGGCGTGGTTGGGGTTGCCATTGAAGTAAGTGCTGCGGCGCAGGGCGGAGTGCTCGCGGCGGAAGGCGGTGATGCGGCGCGTGAATTCCAGCATGTCCTCGTCACAGGTGCTCCAGTCGAGCCAACTGATCTCGCTGTCCTGGCAATACGCGTTGTTGTTGCCGCGCTGGGTGCGACCGCGCTCGTCGCCCGCTGTGAGAAACGGCACGCCGAGAGAGCAAAACATCGTGGCGATCATGCCCCGGCGCAGCCGGGCACGGATTTCATTGATCTGTGGGTCCGTGGTGGAGCCTTCGAAGCCGCAGTTGGTGCTGTGATTGCTGTCGTCTCCGTCGCGGTTGCCTTCGCCATTGGCCTCGTTGTGTTTGCGCTCGTAACTGACGAGATCGAGCAGGGTGAAGCCGTCATGCGAGGTGAGAAAATTGATGCTCGCCTGCGGTGGGCGCTGGTTCCAACTGAAGATGTCCTGGCTGCCGCAGAGCCGCTTGGAGAACTCGGCGGTGCTGCCCGGATCACCACGCCACCAGCCGCGCACGGTGTCACGGTACTTGCCATTGAGCTCACGCCATGGCTTGGGGAACTGGCCGACCTGGTAACTGTCCATACGCGAGATGTCCCAGGCCTCGGAGATGAGTTTCACGCGTGAGAGCACCGGGTCCTGCGTGACGGCACTGAGGAACTGCGACTGCGGGTGGAAGCTGTGCGTCTCATTGCGCGCCACCGTCACGGCGAGGTCAAAGCGGAAGCCGTCCACATGCATCTCCGTGACCCAGTAGCGCAGGCTATCCATGATGAGCCGCAGGCCGCACACGCTGGCAGAATCCACCGAGTTGCCGCAGCCGGTCATGTTGTGGTAGCTCGCGCCGCTGGCACCGTAGTAATGGCGGTAGTAGCCGTAGTCGTCGAGACCGCGAAACATCAGCATGGGGCCATTCTCATCGCCTTCCGCGGTGTGATTGTACACCACATCCAGGATGACCTCGATCCCGGCGGCGTGCAGTGCTTTCACCATGGCCTTATACTCACGCACCTGCACCTGCGGGTCGCTCGCAGCGGCATAGGTGTTGTGCGGGGCGAAGAAGCCGATCGTGTTGTAGCCCCAGTAGTTCGTGAGGTTCTTGTCCAGTAGGAAGGCGTCGTCGAGATGCTGCTGCACCGGCAGCAACTGCACGCTGGTGATGCCCAGATCGCGCAAGTAGCCAGTGACGGCCGGGTGCGCTAGGCCCGCATAGGTGCCGCGCAAATGAGCTGGCACCTGCGGATGTGTCTGCGTGAAGCCTTTCACATGCATCTCGCAGATCACCGTGTCCCGCCACGGCACCTGCGGCGCGGTGTCGCCACTCCAGTCGAACGACTCGTCGATCACGACGCTTTTCAAGGCCGTAGCGCCATTGTCGATGCTGCCCGGCGGGTGTTGAGGATCAGGCACCGTGCGCATGTTCTCCGCCGCGTCAGGCTTGCCATGGATCGCCCGTGCGTAGGGATCGAGCAGGAGTTTGTGTGGATTGAAGCGCATCGTGTGTACCGGCTGCCACGGCCCCTGCGCTCGGTAGCCGTAAAGCGTGCCCGGACCTGCGCCGCGCACCGTGGCGTGCCAGAGGTCGTTCTCGCCGCGCTGCATGCGCACACGCGCCGTTTCACGCGTGGTGTCGTCAGGATCATACAGGCACAGGTCAATGGCGGTCGCATGGCGTGAATAGACCGCGAAGCGTGTGCCCTCGCGCCCCAGTCGTACTCCCGGAATGGTGGGCAGATCACGTTCCTCCAGGGGAACACTGGCGGACACATTTGATTGGGCGGCGGACGGTATAAACTTACGTTTCCAGCTTCGTAGCAATGGTTGCATGAGAGCTATCACGCACAACGTTTGCCATGCCGCCATGAATTATCGTCCTCTCGCCGTCCTTTTTTTGCTGCTCAACACCCTCTGGCTGCAAGCGGTGGAGCCTGCCGATCCTGCTCGCTTTGAAAAAGCCATTCGAGCCTTCGAAATCGAGGATCAGGCCAAAATGCCGCCGAAGGGTGTCACGCTGTTCACCGGTGCCTCAAACATCCGCCGCTGGCAGTCACTGCCGGAGCGTTTCAAGAAATCGCCCGTGCTCAATCGCGGCTTTGGTGGCTCGCACATCAGCGACGTGGTGCATTTCGCCGACCGCATCGTCACCAAATACAAGCCCAAGCAGATCTACCTCAACGCCGGTGGCAACGATCTACACTCGGGACGCACGCCGGAGGAGGTGCTCGCCTCGTTCGAGGCCTTCGTGGCCAAAGTTCAGAAAGATCTGCCGAAAACCAAGCTCGCCTTCCTTTCGATCCCGACCTCGCCCTCGCGATGGGACGAGGTGGAACTGGTCAAAACGACCAACAGCCTCATCTCCGCCTCCTGCGCGAAGAACAGCGTCGATTTCATCGACATCTTCCCGCTTCTGCTCG
>CAXNGR010000114.1:0-8546 GCA_964201265.1 Verrucomicrobiaceae bacterium | reverse complement strand
AGCATGGCTTTACTCCTTCGCCCGCTTGTTGATGACTGAGACGAGGCGTTGCTCAAGGTCAGCCTCATCATTGCCGGCTTCGACGAGTTGTTCTGAAATGCTTTGCTCAATCTCGGCAGGTTTCACCTCCAGACGATGGCTTCCTGCTTCCAGTGCTTCATCCAAGGCCTCAGGGGCGTTTTCCGGGTTGGTTTCGAGAGCATTTTTTTGTGCCGTGGTGGCGGCTGCTGCTTCGAGCACCAGTTCGTTGAGATCGTCCGTGTTCAACGGATCTGTCAGCTTGGCTTGGATGGGGTTCATAACGTTCCTCAGCCTGCATGCCTAGCGCACTGACCACCATGGGGTTTTCACCCCAGGAAAGGCGGTGGACTTATGGCGAGTCTTCCAGACGTGTTGCGTCCTGCTTGAACTTGTCTCGGATGATCTTGTGCAGGGCTGCGTGTTCCGCGCCCGTGGCTTTTTCAGCTTGGTGCTGGAGTTCTTCCAACTCCTTGGTCTTCACGGGGAGCTGCGCGAAGGTCTCGAAGTCTTTGCCGAGCTTCTTCTCGGCTTCGGGAGGTGTGGGTTTCATGCTTATCATTCCTCCACGGAGAATCCGACTTTGATCGTCACCTGCCAGTGCTGCACTTTGCCTTTGTCAATGCTGCCGCGTGTTTCAGTCACCTGGAACCAACTGAGGTTCTTGAGGGTTTTATGCGCGAGTTTGAGCGCCTTGTTGACGGCATCTTCGATGGAGGTGGTCGAGGTGCCGGTGAGTTCGATGAGCTTATAGACGTGGTCTTTCATAGGCTTGGACTCAAAGGCGGTCGCCTCGCTTGTGCGATGGGGTGTTCACCCACCCTCGCCTGATCAGTCATGGTGTGGGGGCCTCGTTGGTCAGAATGATTTTCAAGGCCTTCTCACGCGCGGCATTGGCAAAGGTGTCGTAAGCCGTCAGCGCCTCGCTGAGCGGGAAACGGTGTGAGATGAGCTGTTTAGGCAGCAGTCGTCCGGCCATGACTGTCTTGATGAGCAGCGGTGTGGTGACGGCATCGACAAGGCGCGTGGTGATGGTGATGTTCTGCGACCAGAGTGTTTCGAGATGCAGCGGTACGCTCTCGCCATGCACGCCGACGTTGGCGATGTGGCCACCGGGGGCGATGATGGTCTGGCAGAGATCGAATGTGGCCGGAATGCCGACGGCCTCAATGGCCACGTCCACGCCGCGACCGTAGGTCATGGTCATGATTTTGATCATGGCCTTGCCGTTGCTGTTATTGATGAGCCGGGTGGCACCGAGTTTTTTGGCGACATCGAGCCGGTGATCATCCTGATCGATCATGATGATGTCCGCCGGGGTGTAAAACTTCGCCGTCAGCAAGGCCGCGAGGCCGACTGGGCCCGCACCGATGATCGCCACGGTGTCTCCTGGCTTCACGCAGCCATTGAGCACTCCACACTCGTAGCCGGTGGGCAGGATGTCGCTGAGCATGACCATGGCCTCGTCGTCAGCATCGTGGGGGATGAGATGCAGGCTGGTGTCCGCCCAGGGGATGCGGACGAACTCAGCCTGCGTGCCGTCGATCGTGTTGCCGAGTATCCAGCCGCCTTTTTCGCAGTGGGAACTCATGCCACGCTGGCAATACTCGCATTTTCCGCAGGCGGTGATGCAGGAGACGATGACGCGGTCTCCCGGGTGGAAGCGCGTCACGCTCGCCCCGGTGGACTCAATGACGCCGATGCCCTCATGGCCTAGGATGCGGCCCTCGCCGACGGTGGTTACATCTCCTTTGAGGATGTGGAGGTCGGTGCCGCAGATCGTGGTCTTGGTGATGCGCACCACCGCGTCTGTGGCCTCCAGCAGGGTGGGTTTAGGCATGTCCTCCAGGCTTTTCCGGCCTGGACCTTGATAAACGAGTGCATTCATGAGTGACAGCAGTGGGGCTTAATGTTCGGCCTGCTCATGAGCCTCGACGAACCAGAGGTTCATGTCTGCGCCGCGTGAGACTTCGGTGAAAATGTCGGCGGTATCCGCGTCTTTGAGCTGCGTGGCGATCACGATGGCCTTGCGCATCAGTTCTCCGTAGAAAGCGATCTCGTGGGCCAGTTCGGCTACATGTTTTTTACCGCTGGAGATTTGCAGCGGGTATTCCGGCAGGCTGGACTTCTTTGCCGCCACACGGATGGTTCCTTGGGCAATCCCGCCGAGCTGGACGATGCGCTCAGCGATGACATCGACATAACCGCCCACGTCGATGAAGACTTTGTCGAACAACTCATGCAGGGCGATGAAGTTTGGCCCCTTCACATTCCAGTGCGCCTGTTTGGCCTGCATCATGAGGTCGATGGAGTCTGCCAGGCGCTCTTGAAGTAGAGCGGTGATCTCGATGCGGGTTTTTTCTGGCAGGCTGTTCCGGGTATGTGTGAGCTTTTGTTTCATGGCCCAAGCGATAATCAGCCAATCAATCACGCGCTATGGGGAGAACACCCCATCGAGAAACCATGGGCGTGAATGGATGTTGAACCTGCCATGAAAAAAACAACCGCTCTCCGCTCCCGTAAACAGATCCAAAACCCTCAACCCCCGCTGGATGCTGCGTCATCTGAGGGCTTCACTCCCTCCGCCGATGATGTGGCCCGCCGGGCCTATCTCAAACACGAGAACCACGGCATGGAGGACGGGCGTGACTTGGCTGACTGGCTGGGAGCGGAGGCGGAGTTGATCGCTGAACACCATCTGGCCCAGGCCTGAGGATGGCGGCCATGAATACTCCTTCTTCCTGTCTGAACTGTCCGATGAGCTGTGACTATCACAGCGGGCCGATGTGCGTGCGAAACCTCATCAAGCTCTCTGGGGAGAAGGCGTCGCTCTCTCTCGGTGTCCACGTCGGACTCAATCATGTTTATGGCCGCAGCGGCATGCCGCCCTGTGTGCGCGGTCCGTTAGGGGCCGCGCATTGGTCCAATCAGCCGGATTGCATCGGCTCGTGAAGCTGCGGTAGGTTTACACCCCATGGCATCTGAGGCTGTTCCGCGCATAGCAGTGCCTCACCATGATCAATCATCTATCTTCTCCGCCGCACTCGAAGCTCGCCACCGGGCTTCAGGCCGACTCATCACGTCTGATGGGGCTAGAGTCCGATCTGGCCACGGCACTGAGCCATTCCGAAGAACTCGCCGAGGTGCAGGGTTCTCCAGGTGACTGGGACACAGCCTGCCATCATCAGTGGGATCGGGTCGAGGACATCCTGGATGTCATTCATGGCCTAGTGAGCGAGATGCACGCCGCCATCATTCGAGGGGACAAGTCTGGAGCGCTGCAAGCACGCGCATCCTGGACATCTCTCCAGGATGAAGAGACCAAGCTCGCCGACGCGCTGGCCGGAATGCGCGCGCAAAGCCGGGAACTGAACGAAACAGCGCGTGATGAATGGCTGGAACTGGTGCTCATCGTCGAGTCTCATCGAAAAGTCATCCTCACCGCCTCTGCAGGCTTCGATTTGCGGATGAAAGCGTGGGGGAATGAAATCCTGATGGCTGATGAAGTCGTGAGTTCCCTGCCGCCAGTGCGGCCCGGCGTGGATGGCATGGACCCGGTGGATTATGCGCGAAAGTTTGACCAAGCCGCCGTCGAGATCGAGCAGGAGCAGCATCAGGTGCTGGACCTCAAGGACCACATCAAGGCCATGTTCATGTGGGTGGAGGCACCCGAGGAGCGTGTGGACAAACAAGCACACGCCGAGCCGCAGGCCGCGTAACGAGCGCTGGCTTGCTCTGCTCTTCCGTTTCACGATGGAAGACCCAAGCTCGGCGGCAGTCATGAGAGAGTAGGGTTACACCCCATCGCGGACTGAAGGCGCGAGCAATAGGGTGGCCTTCATGAAACCCATCCCACCGACCCGTATCACCCTTCACCTGCCTACCGGCAGCATGCTGCTGCTGATGTCCTTGCTCATCCACGCTCCGCTTCAGGCTGCTGAAACAGATGCCCAGATCGAGGCCGCCGCCAAGTCCACCTATGTCTTCAAAACCTTCCTCATAGATGATGCGATCAGGACTGAGTCCAAGGAGGGCGTGGTGACGCTCACCGGCACGGTGCATGAGGAATCCCACAAGCAACTCGCGCAGGAGACGATCTCCGGCCTAGCAGGCGTCATCAGCGTGAACAATCAGATCGAGGTCAAGGACAGCCCGCCTGAGCACTCCGACACTTGGCTTTACCTGAAAGTGAAAAGCACGCTGGCCTATCACAGCAGCGTAAGCGGCTACAACACGCAGGTGGAGCTCAAGCAAGGAGTGGTCACGCTCAAAGGTGAGGCCACCAGCGAGGCTCAAAAGGAGCTGACCACCGAGTACGCCAAGGACGTCGAGGGCGTCAAAGAAGTGAAGAACGAGATGACCGTGGCGGCGGTAGCGGACAAACCGACCGTAAAACCGGATCTGGCCACTCTGATCGACGACGCCTCCATCTCCGCTCAGGTGCGCATGGCACTGATGTCTCACCGCTCCACCAGTGCCTTCAAGACCAGCGTCGCCACGCTGGAAGGTATCGTCACCGTCGGCGGCAGCGCGAAGAACGCCGCTGAAAAAGACCTCGTGACCAAGCTCGTCACCGACATCAACGGCGTGAAAAGCGTCGTCAACAACATGGTCGTCGAACCGGTTGTCAGCACGAACTAGCAGTCACTCAAAACTGTCGGGCCACATGTCGCCCGGCAGTTTTTTTTCATCACCCACACAAGGCTCTCACAGCATGCTCACCACCATCGCCGTCGTCCTCATCATCCTCTGGCTCCTCGGGCTCGTCACCAGCTACACCGTTGGTGGTTTCATCCACATCCTGCTCGTGGTGGCCGTCATCATCGTCCTGCTGCGCATCATTCAGGGGCGCCGCGTCCTCTGACCCCGTTTGCCCACCATGAAACTGTTTTTAGCTCTTTTGGCTGCCGCTGCCTTCCTCGGCGTGGCCTCACCCTCCGCCGTGGCACAGGAAACGGCCTCGATGGATTTCTTTTATGACAACCTCGACCCGTATGGGAGCTGGCGTGAAGTCGGCGACTACGGCTACTGCTGGCAGCCGCATGACGTGGGTGATGACTGGCAGCCCTACAGCGATGGGCGCTGGGTTTACACCGATGCTGGCTGGACCTGGGACTCCAACGAGCCCTTTGGCTGGGCCGTGTATCATTATGGCCGTTGGGCCAATGTGGAGCGCCATGGCTGGATCTGGGTGCCTGGCACCGAATGGGGGCCGGGCTGGGTTTCATGGCGGCACAGCTCGCGCTACGTCGGCTGGGCACCGCTGCCACCCGAGGCACTCTTTCTCCGCGCCATCGGCTTCAGCATGTGGGTGGACGATTATTACGACATCGGCCCCGGCAACTACCGCTTTGTTGAGAACCGTGACTTTGGCGAGCACCGGCTGAACACCGTCTTCATTGATCGTCGGCAGAACGTCCAGATCATCAACCAAACGACGAACATCACCAACATCTCGTACGTCAACAACGTCGTGCACAACGGTGGCCCGCGTTATGACCAGCAGGCGCGTTACAGCGCGTCACCGATTCAGCGCTATCAGTTGGACCGTCGCCAGCAGTTTGAGGGTGATCCGCGCCGCCAATCACCCGAGCATCTGATTTCTCGTGTGCATGGCAACTCGTTGAACGTTTTCGCGCTGCCTTTCAGTGACCGTTCTTCCGCACCACCGCGTAGGCTGGCTGAAAAAGTCGGCCGCGCCGAAGTCAATCACGGCTGGAAAAACGCTGGCTCACCCGCTGAGATCGCCGCCATGCGCGAGCGCCTGAAAAGTCCCTCCCGCGTGCCTGAGCAACTGCCACAGCAGCCGCGTTTTGAGCGTCCAGAGGCATCCAGGCCGAAGCGCATGGAGGAAACTTTTCGGAAACCCGCCGATCAACCGCCGCCGACACCGCCAAGGCGCGATGAAACAGGCAGCAACCCCAACACGCCGCCCATGACGCCGGGGAAAAAGCCGCAAGAGCGCGAACGCCCTTCCACCTCTGTTCCTGGGCTTGGCCGTGAGCCTGTGCCCGCCCCGCAGCGCCCTGCCGATGTCCCCAATCCAGGCGGCAGAAACCAAATGAGCGATCCTCGTCGTCCAGGAGGCGAAAACTTGCCTCCGCCCAAAGTAGAACGGCCTTCAGACAAACCAAACCCCGTGCCACCGCAGCAGCGCATGCAGCCAAGGCCGCAGGAGAACACTCCGCAGCGTCCCGACCGCCCGGAGACCCCAAAGCCTGTCCCGCGTCCCGAGACCCGCCCTGAATTGAAGCGCCCAGAAACTCCCCGGCCAATGCCACGCATCGAAGCGCCGCCCACCTCACAGCGCCCTGAAAATCGCAAGCCCGGCCCACGCCCCCAGGCCATGCCCACACCGCAGCGCCAGTCGCCGCAATCTCCGGCTACACGACCTGCTCCAGCCGTGCCGCAGCCGGCCACGCCCAAGCCACCGCAGGTGAGACCGCCCGCGCCCTCGTCTCCAGCGCCCCCTGCTGTGCAACCTCCAGCGCGCGAGAGGCCGCAGGGTGGCGGCCGCCCTGGGCAGGAACGCAAAAAACGCCCCGAGTCGCCCCAATAATCACCCTCATCCCACACACCATGCTCCTCCCGCGCCCCTCCACCACTCATCCGTTAGCCAGCCTGCTGCTGCTGGCATGCATTCTCACTCCCTGGGTCCAAGCCGCAGACAATGACGACTCCGGAGGCACTCTCGGCCTCTATCTTGAGAATGATGCATTCGCTGGCACGGATCGCTATTACACCAGCGGTGTGAAGCTGAGCTGGAGTTCGCCGAACCTCGAACGATACAGCGACTCGCCCTACGCCAGCCCGTTTCTGCCCTTGTTCGACCTCCTGCCGTACATCAACGATGCAGAGTATCAAAAGAACCTCGTCTATGGCATCGGCCAGAACATCTACACGCCGGATGACACCGAGTCCGTCGGCCTGGTTGGCAACGACCGGCCCTACGCCGGGTGGCTTTATGTCGGCTTCGGTGTCGTGTGGAAAAATGAGCGCGTGCGGAACTCGCTCGTGCTCGACATCGGCGTCGTCGGCTCCTGGTCCTACGCGCAGGAAGCGCAGCGTCGCGTGCATGACCTGCGCGGTTTTGGCAATCCCAATGGCTGGGACAACCAGCTTCACAACGAGCTCGGCGTCATGCTTGCTTATGAGCGCACTTGGCGCTTTCCGCACATCACCCGGCGCAGTGGCTTTGACTGGGAATTCCTGCCACACGTCGGCGGCGCGGCTGGCAATGTCAAAACCTATGCCAATGCCGGCGCGGAGCTGCGCTTTGGCCTGAATCTGCCGGATGGCTTCGGTACTGGCGTCATCGGCCCCGCCACCACCACCTCCACACCGGTGGATGGTAGCATGGGAGCTGACCGGTCCTGGTTTCCGCTCGGCATGTATGCCTTTGCCCGCATGGATGGCCGTGCTGTGGGCCGGAATGTCTTTTTGGACGGCAACACCTTCGGCAGCAGCCACTCCGTGGGCCACAAGCTCTTCGTGGCCGATCTCAGCCTCGGCTTCGCCTTCAATTACAAGAATACCAAGCTGGCCTACGCCTTCGTCTATCGCACGAAGGAGTTCGACAGCCAGATCGAGCCGCAGGTCTTCGGCACCGTCTCCCTGAACTGGACCTTTTAACCACCCCGCTAATCTCCCATGAAAACACCCGCCATCGCTGGCATCCTGCTCATCATTCTCGGCGTCGTCGCCTTTGCCTACCAAGGCTTCACCTACACCACCACGGAAAAGGCCATCGACCTCGGTCCCATCCAGGTCACGGCGGAAAAAGAGCACACTTTTCCGCTGCCGCCTGTCGTCGGGGCCATCGCCATCGTTGGCGGCATCTTTTTGCTCTTCACCAGCGGCAGAAAAGCCTGAACGAGAAGACCTCACACCTCACATGTCTCCCATGAAAATCTCCTCCAGCCTCACGCAGCTTCTGCTCGCCATTTATCTCATCCTCGTCGGCCTCAGTGGTGCCTTTGGCCTCAATCTGGGCATCGTCCCGGCCATCCTCGCTCTCGTCGTCGGGATTTTAATGATCATTGGCCGGTGATCCATGTGGGGTGGCGACGATTCGTCGCCATTCCACGTCACTCCGCCGTGCGTACTGCTTCCAGCGTTAGCTGCCACTGCTCCACACCGCGGAACCAGCCGCGCTGGATGCGCATCGCCACGTCCCACGGGGCAGGGGGGAGCTTGCCGATGGGCGCGTTGAACCAGCGCGCTTCCATGGATGCGCCATCCTGCGTCAGCATGATGCGCAGATGCTTCTCCTTCATCGTGCGGCCTGGCAGGCGCGGATTCACGCGGCGGCACAGAAACAGTGGCTCCGTGTTCTTCTGCCCAAAGGGCTCCAGCAGCTTGTAGCTCTCGAAAAAATTCAGCGACAGGTCACGCAGTCGCACCTCGGCGTCGAGTTCCAGCACCGCCGTCATCTCCTCCTTGCTCAAGGCCTCGCGAGCAGCGTTTTGGAAGGCAGTGCGGAAGGCGTCAATGTTTTCCTCTTTGACCGAGATGCCCGCCGCCATCGC
>CAXNGR010000113.1:0-8556 GCA_964201265.1 Verrucomicrobiaceae bacterium | reverse complement strand
CGAACTGCCCATCAAGCGGGACATGCTCGACCGCATGCTGAAACGCGGTGGAGCCACACAGGCTGAGGCGGAGGTCTTCATGGTTGGAAAAGGCGCGGCGACGGACGAGCTGCGCCGCGATTTTGTCCAGCATGTCTTTGATGCCTATTTCCGCCTCACCACGCAGGCCATCCGCGAGGTGCTGCCACGGCATTTGTGCCTCGGCTCGCGCTTTCACGGACCGGCGAAGTCGGTCAGCGGCGTGTGGAAGGCCGCAGGCAAGTGGTGTGATGCCATTTCGATGAACTACTACGATCACTGGAGCCCGCAAAAGGATCACCTGCGTCAGTGGCACGAGTGGTCAGGAAAGCCCTGCCTCATCACTGAGTTTTACGTCAAAGGCATGGACAGCGGCATGGCGAACACGAGCGGCGCTGGCTGGGTCGTGAAGACACAAGCGGATCGCGGCGCGTTTTATCAAAACTTCACGCTCGGATTGCTGGAGTCCAAAACCTGCGTCGGCTGGCACTGGTTCAAATACATGGACAACGATCCCGCGAACACCAAGACCGATGCCTCAAACCGCGACAGCAACAAAGGCATCCTCAACGCGCGCTACGAGCCCTACACGCCGCTGCTCGATGCCATGCGGGAGCTGAACTCGCGCATCCATCCGCTAGTCCAGTCCTTCGACTCCGTGCTAAAGTCGAAGTGAATCAAATCGCCATGCCACTCAGCGTCCCGGTGCTGGTGGAGAACTTGCCCGCCTCGATGCCCAGGTTTTGAAGCATAGACACGAAGAGGTTCGCCATCGGCGTGTTGTTTTGCGTGTCGAAGGCGAGGTTCTGTCCGTGTTTGAAGCCGCCACCGGCGAGGATGAGAGGGAGGTTTTGGTTGCTGTGGGAGTTGGCGTTGCCGAGGCAGCTTCCGTAGAGGATCTGGGTGCGGTCGAGTAGCGTACCGCCGGTTTCGTTGACGGATTGAAACGCTTTGAGGAGGTCGCCGAAGGCTGTCATCTGGGCTTCTTCGATTTTCTTCAACTCGGCGATCTTGTCGGGTTCGTTGCCGTGGTGAGTGAGGCCGTGGGTTTCGCTCTTCACGCCGGGGACATGCGGCACGACGCTGAAGGTGCTGAGCGAGAGCGTGACGACGCGCGTGCTGTCCGTTTGCAAGGCGAGGCGGATGAGGTCGAACATGAGCTTGGACCTTGCGATGACCTCATTGGCATCGGCGATGTCTTTGGGCTGCGGGTAGTCCACTTTTGGTTTGGGGCGGTTTTCCCACTCGATGTTGCGCTGGAGGCGGCCTTCGAGTTCGCGCACGCTTTGGAAGTATTGCTCAAGTCGCGCCCGATCCTCCGCTGCGGTGCTTTTTTCGAGTCGCTTGGCTTTGTCGAGGATCAGATCAAGCACGCTGCCACCGGCTTCGATGCGGCGCATGGTCGCGGCTTTTTCCTCGGGAGTCCCCGCGACGAACAAGCGTCGATAAAGCCTCTCGGCACTGGTCTCCGACGGTACAACAACGCCGGAGCGCGAGACGGCGATGGAGTCGGCATAGTGCTCGCCCTTGCGCACCGAAACAGCGAGCGAGGGAAAGCGCGTATCGAGTCCTATCTTCTCGGCGACGAGTTGATCGAGCGAGAGGCTGTTGCGAAACGTGGGCTGCCCTGGATGCGGCGCACCTGTGAGGAAGCACTGGCCCGCGTGATGATTCCCATCCACGCCGGGATGTGACAGGCCGCTGAAGGTGGTGAACTGCGGGCGATGGGCGGCGATGAGGTCGAGATACGGACTGGAGGTCTCACCCGCCTTTGGGAAGAAAAACTGCGGCATCATGCCCAACGGCACATGAATGGCGAAAAGCCGCTTCGGCGGCAGTTTTTCAGCCGCGCGCCCGATGGAAGGCAAAGCGAGGCAAGCGCCAGCAGCGCGGAGGAAGTTTCGGCGGGTGGTCATGGTTTCGAATGAGGCTGGTAAAAGGTTGGGGGTAAAAGATTCAGAAGCTGGGTTTCATTTTTTACCCTCAATCTTTTGCCAGCTTCTGGGTGTGGACGATTTCGCTCGATGCCAACGCATGAATCAATGACCTCAAGCCATGCTCACTGCTCTTCGTGCTCTCGACGATGCGACGGATCTCGGCTCGGTCGGAATAGCTGACTTCGGCCCCGGTGGCGTAGCGGGAGAGGTGGGAGACGAAGGCGCGGGCGAGTCGGGCGGGATCGCTGATGAGGAGGGCATTCAATGCATTCGGGCCGGTGAACGGGCGGCCATCGGTGAGGGTGCCGCTCGGGTCCACTTGGGGGCCGAGCTTGTAGGTGACGCGCCAGTCGGTTTTGCCTTTCTCGGGCGGTTCGTCGCCTTGGCCGTTGGAGCGGTAGCAATCACGCAGGCCGCCGATGGGATCGAAGGCTTCGAGAGCGAAACCGGCGGGGTCGATCTTCGCGTGGCAGGCGGCGCAGTTGGCATCAGCGCGATGTTTTTCGAGCTGCTCACGCACGGTGGTGGTGCCGCGAGTATCGGGATCGACAGCAGAGACGCCAGGTGGCGGTGGCGGAGCGGGATCGTTCAACACGCGATCCATCACCCACACACCGCGTTTCACCGGCGAGGTGGTGGTGCCATTGGCGGTGAGCTTGTGGATGGCCGCATGGCCGAGCAAACCTCCGCGCAGGCTTTCGGGTGGCAGCGGGACTTTGCGCGGCTCTACACCGTGCACGTTCTGGATGCCGTAGTGCTCGGCGAGACGCTGCGTGAGCATGGCAAAGCCGGGTTTGAGCAGGTGAGTGATGGGGAGATCGTTTTGGATGAGTTCGCGCAAAAAGGCGCGTGTCTCCGCCGCCATGCCTTCGTGCAGGAGGAAGCGATACTCGGGGTAAAGCTGCGGATCGGGCGTGGTTTCATCGAGTCGGCTGAGTTCGAGCCATTGATTGGTGAAATCGTCGATGAAGCGCTCGCTGCGTTTGTCGGCGAGCAAGCGATCCACTTCACGATGCAGCACTTCGGGCTTGCGGAGGTCGGCGGCGAGCAGTTGAGCGTCTGGTGGTCCGTTCCAGAGCCAATACGAGAGACGTGAAGCTAGCGTGGTCGGCTTCGGCTCGATGGAGTGAAACAAAAACTCCGGCGAGGTGAGCACCGCGACATACACGCGCCGCATCGCATCCTCAAAGCAGTCCTTCGCGGCGATGCGTGATTTGAGCAGAGCCACATACGGCTCAATCTCACCGGGTGCGACCTCGCGTCGAAACGCTTTTGGCAAAAAGCTTGTGAGCAGCTTGCGCGCATCCGCCTCGGGCTGCGTGGACTGCACGGTCTCCAGCGGCGGCTTTCGTTCCTGCGGTGTGAGATCGAAATGCATGCTCGGCACATAGCCGCCGATGCTGCGCACCTCCTCGCGTTGTGGCGGGATGACATCGCTCGTGGTCATCGTGGTGATCGGGAGATCGCCAAACAAACGCTTGTGGCTCTTGGGCGGCCACGAAGCATGGATTGGGCCTTCGATCTCGAACCAGTCAATCGCCACACCGGGTCCCACATGCTTCTTCGCCCGTCCGGCGACCTGGCCGATGCGCAGGCCATTCCAAGGGATCGAAACGGGATCGAAGACGATGCTCTCATGCGCATCGAGCCACTCGGTGATCTCCGCCTCGTTCGACTTCATCGACGGCGCGGTGAAGGCACGCAGCAAGCGACCGCCTTCCTGCTGTTTGCCTTCCTCATGGGCACGCAGCACGGCGGCCTGATCTGGTCCCGGCTCCGGTTTGCCCGCGTTCCACTGAAAGCCCCACAGCGACAACTTCATGCGATACAGGCCCGCGTAGATCGGCGACACATTCATCGCTGCTTCGTAGCCTGCGAGGTTTGGATTGAGCAAACCGACCGCGCTTTCGCTTTTCGCGGCTTTGACGGCTTCGAGCTGTTTTTTGCGCTCCTCCATGTCCGGCCCGGCATCGCCCACATGGCCTTGTTTGTCCTCAAAACCGCCTCGCACTGGCAGCGCGGGGTCGGGTTGCTTGTCCTTCAGCAGCACGAACTGCCCCTGCACGAGGTTTGCGCCAAACTTGAAGAGCCCCGCCGGATAGATGCGCTTCTTGAAGACTCGCGGTGGCGTGCTGCGCGTGGCAATCGCTGCATCCAGCGCCTTCTCGACCGCCTCTTCATAAGCCGCGAGATGCGCGGGCGAGATGTCGAGCGCACCCGCGATCTTGTCATAGCCCGCTACCCGGCCATCCGCTGGCAAAAGGCCGACCACATCGAGCCTCGGCAGCGCCAGCAGGTCCTGCAGCGTGTTTTGAAACTCGACCCGCGTCATGCGTCGCAACCGGATGCGCCCGCCCGGTGCCGGAGCGGTCATCGCCATCAGCTTCGCCTCCAGTTCCTTCACAAACGCCGCCTTCTCCGCCTCCGCAGGCTGCTTTTTCTTCTTCGGCGGCATCTCCCGGCGTTCCACCGCATCGTGGACCTTGATGAGCAGGTCCACATGCTGCGCGTCCATCGTCAGCGTCGTCAAATCGAGGTCGCCCTTCTTCGTTTCGGCATCGTGGCAGTCGTAGCAATGCTGCTCCAAAAAGGCCGATGGCGGCGCGGCGAGAAGCGAGGTGGAAAGCAGGCAGACGAGGAGAAAGCGGAGCATGAGACGAACGGATGCATTCAATACGGCGAAAGGCGGCTGGTCTCGACATCAAGACAGATTAGCCAGAAGAGCCGCGCAAAACGCATCAATGTGGCAGGAGAAAGCTCAGAGAAGAGTCTCCAGTGAGACGCAGGCGAGCCCATCACCGTCCCCACAGCTTCGCGAACTTCTCGGTGACGTGGAAGTCGTCTTTGCCGGTGGGCGAGAAGGCGGTGCGCTCGGTTTTGCCGTCGCGGAGGCGGGTGCGGCCGAGGTTGAAGTGCCAGGGGAAGAGGTCTTTAGGCTGCGCGCCGTCGATGCCTTTGGTGGGATCGAGAGTGAAGGCCTCCGCGCCGACGATGGGGAGGCGCATTTCGATGCTCCAGCGGTCCGCGCCGCGATGCACGGCGACTTGCGCACCGCTGGTCCAGTCCACGCCTTTGCCGCCGGGGGCGCGGTCGAGGTCATAGACGGCTCCGGCGGGATTGATGGAGATCTCGTAGTAGCTGCGCGAGGTCGTTTCGATGAGCAGCGTGATGTGATCGCCTTCCAGCAGCTTCGGATCATCGTTTTTCGTCGTGCTGCTTTGCAGGCCCTTCATGTCGGGCTCCTGACAAACGATGCCGATGTGCAGCGTGCTGCCATCGCGCTGAATCTGGAAGCTGCTATTGCACTTCGGCTGCGGGTCCTGCGGACGCAGCTTGATGAGCGGCGCGATGCGCACGGTGCCCCAGTAGGCTTTGTCCACATTGCCATCGAGCGACTTGCTGCTGAGCGGTTTGGCACCGGTGTTGACGGTTTCGAGCACGCGGTAGTCGAGGTCGGTCTCGCGCTTGCGGCTGAGTTGCACACGCAGGGCTTCCAGCGGCTTCATGGTGTCGGCGATCTGCTGAATGCGACGACCAGGAAGGCTCGCGGGATCGGCGGCGGCCTTCGCTTTGGCCAGCAGATCGAATGATTCGCCGATTTTGACCGCGTCGGTGCTCATGTGCATCCAGTTGGCCTCTGCGTGGGTGATGAAGGCCTTCATCGCCTCCGCAGCGGGGCCGTAGTAGCTCGTGCAGTAGTCGGCGAGCATTGCATTCACGTCCTGATTCGCATCCCAGTAGAGCCGCGCGGTGACATAGAGATTGAAGTGCTCGATGGCGAGGTCGTGGTAGCCAAAGGACTGCTCCTGGCCTGCGGGATGCGCGTAAATCTCCACCTGCTCGCCGAGGCTGACGCCTTTGAGTTCGCGCAGATCGCGGCTGATCTGCTTCGTGTAGTAAACCGGGCGTCCGGCCTGCTCGGGGCGTGCATTCGTGCTGAAGTCCCAAGTGATGTAGTTGCCCGGCGACAGCTTCTTGAGCCAATCGGCCCGCCATTGCCTGCGCTCGTTCCATTTGGCTTCATCCCAAAACTCCTGCCGATGATGGACGTCGATCAAAACCAGGTTGGGGCTTAGTTTCTCGATCTTTTCCGGCGCTTGCCTGTAGGAGCTGTAGGCGAGAGCGCTCACGAGCCGGTCGGGATGGCTACGATGCACTTCCTGCGCCACGCGGTTCAAGTAGCTGAACACATGATCCGACATCGTGCCGCTCCATCCGCGCTGCGGCGTGAGCTGCGCCTTCCACGCGGGATCATCGCCTTCAAGGCCGCCGTAGCCGTCCACGAGGTCGATGTTGTGCATCGGCTCGTGAAAGTGATCGAACATCGCGCGGAGATGCTTCACCTGTTTTTCAAACAGCGTCGGCGAGAGCAGATTCGGCACGCCATCGCCTTTGTGCGTGGTGTCGCGCTTGCCGTCGATGGTGAGATACATCTCGGGATGCGCCTGCTTCATCTCCTCGCGCTTGATGACGAACTTCATCCCATGGCAGAGCTGCGGAAAGCCCGCGATCTCCGCGCCGAAGTTCACGCCGAGCCGCAGATTCCAAAGCGCTCGGTCTCCGATGCCCGTGTGCTGCGTGTAGTAAACGAAGCGCCGCAGCCCGAAGTCCGGCGTCACCGTGCGATCCAGCTCCGGCAGCGCGATGGTCGCCACCTTTGGCACCACCTCGCCGATCTCTCCCGGCGCGAACCACCGGCAGCCGAGACCGCGCAGGAACTCGTTCACCGCATTGAAGGTGCCCGCATCATCCGTCATCCACACATCGAGCTCCGGATGGTAGAGCTGATACAGCTCGCTCGCCGTGTTCCAAAACGTGTCGCCCGTGATTTTGTCCCATTCGGCGTTCACGCGGGCAGCTTCGTTCTTGTCGCGCTTCCGTCCCCACGGCTCGATCGGCACAAAGTCCTTGTCCGCGCCCAGCAGCGCCAGCCAGTCCTTGCCCGATGCCATGCGAAACGCACCGTGCTTGAGGTTTTGGGTGGAAAGGCCCAATTCCTCCGTGAAGCGGCTCATACCGACGAAAATCGCTGTTTTGCCCGCCGTGCGCTCCGTGACGACCGGCAGCGTCGCACCCGACATTTTCGTGAGGGTGCTTTGCAGCTCCTTGGCGGCCAGTTTGGTCATCCGCGCAGGTTTTTCAGCGATGACGATTTCTGCGAGTGGTTGGCCGTTTTCGACGAAAAAGGTGTCCGCAGCCTGAAGCGGATTCAGAGCAGCGATGAACAAAACTGAGTGGATGAAGTGGCGCATGAGATCAGATCAAGGGATGGATGGGGATTCGACAAAGGACACCTGCACGGCATCCAGGTAGTGGGGTTTCCTGGCCTGTGATTTGGCTTGGTTTTTGACACCGAAGAAAACCACGAGGCAACGAGCTTTGCTGGGAACCTGCATTCGCAAGCTGATGGATTGCCACTTGGCGTTGCCCGGTGGGTTCTCGAAGCCTGTTTCGGCTGACGCGATGGATTCGTCCCGTTGAATAAACCAATGTCGGGCAAACCAATCGGGCCCAAGCCGCTCGGGCGCTTCGTTGACGGCGTAAGCCCTGACCGTGTAGTGAGGCGAGCTATCAGGATCTGCGCTGGTGAATGAAGCGCTGACTTCGATCTCACGCAGTGGGCTGCCGGAGGGAGAAAGAGGAATGATTTGATACAGCCTCGGAAACAGAACGGATTTTCCATGGGCGTTGGTTTCGAGCCTCAGCATGTGATGACCATCCTTCGGCGTCACCCCATTTTCCGCAGGCACCACTTTCGACACATCGCCGGTCCAAAGCGATGCAGCAGGTGGAAACCCCCTCGCCAAAGGCATCTGAGCATCCTCAAAACTCGGCTGCAGCACCGCCAGCGAAGTCTTCTGCACCCCATGGTGCCCCACGAAACCAAACACCACGGAGGTGCACAGCATTCCGAACACAATTCCCGCCGCCGCGGCGGTGAGCGGACGCCAGGAGAGCCAGCGAAAGGATGGACCGCTCTGCCTCGCAGTCTCTGACAGGAGCCGCACCGTTTCAGGATGGATGGCGGCGTGTTGCGTTAGCTTGGCCTCCACCGTGGAAAGGCTGCGCAGCGTGCGCCGTGCCTCGGCACTGTCTCGGAGTAGCGACTGGAATCGCGCGAAGTCGGCCTCATCCAGAGTGCCGTTCAGATAGCCGTGGAGTAGATCGAGCTGGTCCTGAGTCATGGTGTTTGCGCCTCCTGTGCGAGAGTGTGCTCGACGCAGCGCAGCAGTTCCTGCCGGATGCGAGCAAGCAATTGATAGAGCGAGCCTTCCGTGCGGCCCAACTGAGCCGCGAGATCCTTGATCGAAGCCCCCGGTGCATAAGCAGCCAGCGCCAGCTCACGGCGTTCACGCGGCAGCTTCGTGATGCAGGCATCCAGAGCGTCTAGCTGGCGGTGGCGAACCGACATCTCCTCCGCGCCTTCTTCGGCCAGCTTTGCCACGATGTCCTCATCTAGCACCAGCCGTCCCCGCGCATGGCGACGGCGTGCCATCAGAATCTCATACCGCGCGATCAAGCTGGCCCAGCGCGGGAACAACGCATGATCCGTGAGCGTCGGAAACTTCCGCCAGGCCGCGAGACTCACCTCCTGCATGAC
>CAXNGR010000112.1:0-8582 GCA_964201265.1 Verrucomicrobiaceae bacterium | reverse complement strand
CATCTTTCTCCAGGTGCAGCTCATATTTGAGTGGGGAGAGCGGTTGAATGGGATCATTGGCGTCGAGCCCGAAGAACGCGGGGGATTCCTGGCCGGTGATGTCCTTTCCACTCTCGGGGAGGGAACGGATGTCGATGTGAAAGGGGCGGTGCATGGCAAGAGACTGGGGGCTAGATGCTGGAAGAAGACTGTAGCTTGGCGCACAGGGCTTCGGCGACGTTGGGGGGGACGAATTGCTCGATATGACCTCCCAAGCGGCAGATTTCCTTCACCAGGCGGCTGCTGATGTAGGTGTATTCTTCGCGGGGCATGAGGAAGAGGGTTTCGAGGTTCGGCTCTAACTTACGGTTCATGAGGGCGAGTTGGAACTCGAACTCGAAGTCGGAAACGGCTCGCAGACCGCGCACAAGAGCGCAGGCGCGGTGATGGCGGGCGAAATTGACTAGCAGGCCGTCGAAGGGCATGACTTCAATGCCGTTGATCTCGGCGGTGGCGCGGCGGATGAGTTCGACACGTTCCTCAACGCTGAAGAGGCTCTGTTTGGAGTTGTCCCGGGCGACGGCGATGATGAGATTGTCAAAAATGCCCGCAGCACGCTGGAGCACGTCAAGGTGACCGTTGGTGAGAGGGTCGAAGCTGCCGGGGTAGATCGCGCGTCGCATGATTTTCTGAGAACGAGTGTAGCGGAGGCGCTCTGCGGGTGAAAGCGGAAAGCTCAGGCGAGAATGACCTGTGCCATGGCGAGGTCTCTCGTGTGGGTGAGGCTGACGAGGCAGTTGGCACCTGCGGCGTGCTGGTTGGCCGCCCCGTGAAGGACGATCTGCGGTTTGCCGCTGGCCTCGCGAACGACCTCAATGTCCGTCCAGACCACGCCTTCGGCCCATAAACCGGTGCCGAGAGCCTTGGCAGCGGCTTCCTTGGCGGCAAACCGGGCAGCGTAATGCATGGCGGGATCGGCGCAGGCGTCGCAATAGGCGATTTCTCCAGCGGTGAAGGTGCGTTCCTTGAAACGTTGGCCGTGCCTTTCGAGCATCTCGCGGATGCGCGGCACTTCCACGAGATCAATGCCGATGCCTGTAGGGTTCATCGGCGCTCAATCGCGGTAGGTGGTCATGACGGCGAGCATTTCCCGCACGGCGGCCTGCAGGCCGATAAAAACAGCCCGGGAGACGATGTGGTGGCCGATGTTCAGCTCCGCGAGGTGTGGCACAGGCCAGAGATCGGGCAGATTTTTCGTGGTCAGGCCGTGTCCGGCGTTGATTTGCAGCCCGAGGGCATGTCCGAGCTCTGCTGCGGCGCAGAGCCGGTCCACCTCAGCCTTGCGGGCGTCTCCACTGTGGTTGGCGAAGGTGCCGGTATGCAGTTCGATCATGGCGGCTCCGATCTCGGCGCTGGCGCGGACTTGATCGAGATCCGGGTCGATGAACATGCTGACGCGAGTTCCGTTGTCTCCCAGCGCCTTCACGGTGGTGCCTAGCGCATCGCGTTGGCCGGAGACATCGAGTCCGCCCTCAGTGGTGACTTCTTGGCGGTTTTCCGGCACCATGCAGACGAAGTCCGGGCGCACAGCGAGGGCGATTTCGAGGATCTCGCGGGTATTGCCCATCTCTAGATTGAGTTTCGTGGCGATTTTCTGACGCAGGAGGCTCACGTCGGCATCTTGGATGTGGCGGCGGTCAGCCCGCAAATGTACGGTGATGGAGTGAGCTCCCGCAGCCTCGGATTCAAGGGCGGCTGTCAGGACGGAGGGCTCCGCAAAAGGTGAGTCTAGCATCGTGCGGTAGCGCGCTTGGCGCAGCGTGACGACGTGGTCGATGTTGACACCGAGGAGCAGGTTGGGCTGGGTCATGAGCGGTATGTAGCGCGTCCCAACCATGCCGCAAGCCTGCTGTCCCTTTGGATGTTTTTACGGAATCTTCACGGAAAAGTGTAACCGACTGCCCAAGAAATGGAACTAGTTCACCGCTCTCCACTTGGATGAAGAAACAACGAACCTCACCACTCCCATGAAATCCCTCTTCTACACCATCCTGATCCTCGGCGGCGCATTTCTCGGCTATGACTACTTCATAGCGCCTCCCGGGCAGAAAATCGTTTTCAAGAGCCTCAACCCGCCGCCGCAGAAAAAAGTCGCGCCGGTGGTGCCTGCTCCTGAGGTCAGGCCCGCTATGCCACAGCCAGAGGTAGTTAAGCCGGTCATGACCGAAACACCGAAGCCTGCTCCAGCTCCTGTTTCCGGGGCACCTCCGCCGCCGCCGGTTTCTTCGGGGCCAAAGTTTGAACCCATCGAAACGCTCACGGGCAACTGGCTGAACATCCCGCCTACCGCTTTTCCACGCGAGGTGAAGCTTTTGCAAGATGCCGAGTTCAAGATGAGCGTCGGAGCCAGCAAAGTGGCCGCAGGTGGCATGGCTTATGCCCTCAGTGCGGAAAAGGGTGTGATCACGCTAGCGCCCGCAATCGGGGCTTCAGCACGGGCGCAACTGCCTGTGGATGGCACAGATTTAAAGGCGCAGCTCAACGCGGTGTATGAAAAGTGGAAAGTGCTGCGGGCGGAGGAGTTGAAAGCCATCGCGGCGCGGAAACAACAAGTCATGCCGCAGCAACAGGAAGCCGTCCCGTCCAGCAGCGAGGCCGACGCGAGCGGCAAGCCGGTGCGTGGAGCTGATGGAAGCTATCCGCTGCTTGTGGCTAGCATGAAACGTGGCCAGGTGACGGAGATCACGCCACAGAACATCAAGGGATGGCAGGACCCGCAGCCGTTGAAGGTGCAGGGTAAGGACGGTTGGGCGGTGAAGGTGAACTTTGAGGCAAAGACTGTTTTCGGCCCTCAACCAGCCGAAGCGCAGGCACTGATCCTCGATGGGCGCGTCACTGGCTGGTACTTCACCGGCTCGGGAGAAGAGGTGCCGTGATGAAATTTATGCGTACCGGGAAGTTTCCGTTTGCCAGAACATGTCATGCGTTTACTATCGCGGCCCATTCGGTAGGGAGCGGTAGCTCAATTGGTTAGAGCGCCAGCCTGTCACGTTGGAGGTTGCGGGTTCAAGTCCCGTCCGTTCCGCCACTGGATGTTACAGGCCGCCTTGTTTCAAGGCGGCCTTTTTCATACCTGAAAACAGCCTTTAAGCTGGCTTACTGCTCCAGAGCACGTTCGAAGCACCGCTTTTCCTCTGGCAGCATGTGTGCCTTGGGATTGATGGCCTTGATGACACCTGCAGCCTCTTCTCGGAAACCGCCGCTGCGGGCGATGGCGGCGAAGACGGCACGCTGGCCTTCCGTGAGCCGGTTCAAGTCCATGTATTGCAGGTAGGACACCGCCTGCTGGATGTCTTGCAGACGATGATGCGCCAGGGCCACAGCGAGCTTGCGCTGATCGTCTTTGGGCTGGATTTGCAGGAGCTTCTGCGCGTTGCGCAAGGCTAGCTCGGTATTTTTTCCCACCAGCAGGCTGACGTAAAGATTGCGCTCGACGTAGGAAGTGTCGTCCGGCCAACGACCGACGGCGGCCTGGGTGGCCTGTAGCAGGGTTTCGGTGTTTTGATTGGCCTCGCAGGCCTTGATCAGGCCGGTGTAGGCCTCGCGCTCAATGCGCGGGGGGGCGGAGGCTCGCTGAGCGGCGCGGATGGTGAGCCGGTAGGCGTCTTCGGCGATGTCGAAGTGTCCGCGGTCCTCACCATACTGGGCAATTCGCAGCAGGGCAGGGTAACGGCCGTTGATTTCGGCCATGTCTTTGGCGGCGATGAGTTTGGAGCGCAGTTCCTCGGCGGGCTTTTTGAGCACATAAGCCAGATGCGCTTTGAACATCGCCACCGTGGTCGGGTCGAGCACATCTTTGATTTTGGGGTCGTTAACCAGCCGTTCCACATCACCGAAGCGCTGCAGCATCGTGAGTGCGTTGAGGTAGTTTTCCAGTAGGCCTTGATGAACCTTGGCCTCCTCCTCGGGCAAGATGGCCAAGACTTGCAGAGGCTCGCCTTCCTCGACCAGCCAGCGAATAAAGGGCAGCAGCTCATTGCGCTTTTTGTCGCGGTATTTGACTGCCGCCGTCGCAACGATCTCCTTTTTACGGTACGGTGACTGTTTTACTTCACGTTGCAGCGCGGTCACATAATGCCGGTCATCAGCCTTGGGGTGGGTTTTCAGTCGGTTGATGAGCCGGGTGGTGTCCTCGGGGGTGATGGATGTCAGAGTGACGATGTATTCGAGTGTCTGGAGGCCAAGCGTGTCATCTTGATCAGCCAGCTTCCAGAGTAGTTCCATGCCCTGGCCGATTTCCCCCGGATTGCCAGAGGCGATCTGCACCTTGGCCAAGCGTAGGGAACTGTCTTTGTCCTCCGGGTGCTTGACCGAGTAATTTCGTAGCACGTTGAGCAGCGGCTTGTTTTGCTCACGCTGGCCCCAGACCTCCTCCGCTAGCTTCATGAGTGCCTCACTGGGTTGCTCCACGCTCATGAGCTCTTCTAGGGCTTTGGACGCCTCCTTGGGCTTGCCGAGATTGCTCAGGCAGCGGACATGAAGTTGTTTGTCGGTGGAGGTCAGCGCGTCGCGTTCTTTGAGCTTGTCATAGAAATAGAGCGCGGTGTCGCGCTTCATGAGAGTGAAATACTCGAAATTCAGCCGAATCGCGTCGATGCTTTCCGGGGCCTTCTGGTAGGCCTCCTGGGCCTGCATCACGGCGTTGATCATCTGGCCGTTCTCGGCCATGCGGCGTGCTTCTTTGACCATTCTTTCCGCCCGCATGTTTTTGATCGAGTTTTTGATCGGCCGGGCATAAACAATGCCGAGGACGATCAGGCTGGTGCTGATGCTGACGATCACAAACATGGCGATCCAGCGTGCCAGCGGGGACTGCCGGTCACGATGCGCGACGGTGGGCGGCACTAGCCATTGCCACGCCGCGATGAACGGCCGCCATAGCAGAAAGTGCTTCTTGGCGGGGTCTTTGTTGGGGTCGATTTTTTGGTTCCAAAGCATGGTCGGCGGCGGCGAGGGGCGGAGTGTAGGTGTTCGGACTGCCACGTCACGTTGAAATATTCTCCGCAACCTGAACGACGCCTGCGCGTTAAAGGCGGCCCGCCGCTACATGAAAATTCAGTTGAAAAATGATTTGCTCCTCCTAAAGCAGCGACCCGCGATTGAACGTCCGGAGGGGGCGAACAACCATGACCGCCCCCAACGCGCTCATTCCCATTCCCCCAATCCAACCGATACAACGACGTTATGATCCAAGTTAAGAACCTCATCAAGGTGTTCGGCACGAAGGTGGCCGTCGATGACATCTCATTCTCCGTGGAAAAAGGCGAGGTGCTCGGCTTCCTCGGCCCGAACGGTGCCGGCAAGTCCACCACCATGCGCATGGTCACGGGTTATTTCCGCCCCACCAGCGGCAGCATCAGCCTTTGTGGCATCGACATGCTGGAGAATCCCGAGGAGGCGAAGTTCCGCCTCGGCTACCTGCCGGAAAACGCCCCGCTGTATTCTGACATGACCGTGGCCAGCTTCCTCGGCTTTTGCGCTGAAATGCGTGGCCTGCATGGCGCGGACCGCAGCAAGGCCATCGACCGCGTGCTCGATCTCTGCTTCCTCGACAGCGTTCGCAACCAGAGCGTGGATACGCTTTCCAAAGGCTATCGCCACCGCACCTGCTTCGCCCAGAGCATCATTCACGATCCCGATGTGCTCATTCTCGACGAACCGACGGACGGCCTTGATCCCAACCAAAAGCACGAGGTGCGTGGCATGATCAAGCGCATGGGCCAGAACAAGGCCATCATCTTCTCCACGCACATTCTGGAGGAAGTCGAGGCCGCCTGCTCACGCGCCATCATCATTGATCGTGGCAAAGTTGTGGCCGACGGCACGCCAGACAGCCTCAAGAAGCTCGTTCCCGGCGCAAACTCCCTCGACGAGGTCTTCCGCAGCATCACGAAGCCTGACACGGCCCACAAAAAGGCCGCCTGATCCCACTGTTTCTCAAACCAACCCCAATCCAACCTGAACATGCGAAACCGCGACATTCAAAACACCGTGGCCGTCTTCAAACGGGAGTTCCTGGCCTACTTCAATTCACCCGTGCTCTACGTCATCGTCGTCATCTTCCTGCTGGCGTCGATGGGCTTTCCGTTCTTCTTCTCCCGCATCCTGGACAGCGAGGACGTCTCCCTCACCGAGCGTTTCTTCGTCTGGCATCCGTGGATCTACACCGTGCTCGCGCCCGCCGTGGGCATGCGTTTGTGGTCGGAAGAGCACCGCCTCGGCACCATCGAACTGCTGCTGACCATGCCGGTTTCTCCCTGGCAGGCGATTCTGGGCAAGTTCTTCGCCGCTTCCTGTGTGTGGCTCATCGGCCTCACGCTGACCTTCCCCATCGTGTGGACGGTCTGCTACCTTGGTGAGCCTGACATGGGGCCGATCATCAGCGGCTACACCGCCAGCTATCTTTATGCGCTGGCCTGCCTCTCCGTGACCTGCGCCGTCAGCGCCATCACGCGCAGCCAAGTCGTTTGCTTCATCGTGAGCGTCGCGTTCTGCATCGTCATCGCCCTTATCGGTGATCCTGGCGTTACGCAGACCATTGTCAGCACCACGCCCGACTGGGCCGAGGGCTTTGTGCGCTTCGTGAGCTACTTCAGCTTCATGGACCACTTCTTCGAGCTGACGAAGGGCATCTTCGTCATGCGTGACGTTCTCTACTTCCTCTCTGTCATCGTTGTTTCTCTCATCATCACCCATTTGGCTCTGCGTGCGAAGCGCGCCTGATCCTGGCATCAAACCAACCCTCCAACCTGATTTGACCCCATGAGCGTGAATCTCAAAAGCAAACAAGCCACCACCGGCATCACCGCCCTGCTGGTGATCGCTATCGTTGTTGTCCTCAACTTCCTCGTCGGCGGCCTCGGCCTCGGCAATTTCCGCCTCGACCTGACTGAGGACAAAATCTACACCCTCTCTCAGGGCACGAAAAACATCCTCAGCCGCCTCAACGAGGACGAGCCGGTCACCATCCGTTTTTATCACACCACGGATGACCGTGTGATGCCGAATGTGCTCAAGCCGCATGTCCGTGCGGTGGAAGATCTGCTGCTGGAGTTGGTGAAAGCCTCTGGTGACAAGATCATCCTCGAAACCATCCATCCCAACCCGAACACCGAGGAGGAGGACAAGGCCCGCGCCGATGAAATCCAGGACATGGGTCCGGTGAACCAGGAAGGTGACAAAATTTACTTCGGTCTGGCCGTCGAGTGCCTCGGCCAGAAGGAGGTCATTCCCTTCCTCAATCCGCCTGCGCCCAACGAAGGCTCCGCCGTCGAGTACGACATCGCCCGTGCCATCTCGAAGGTCATCAAGCCCATGAAGAATGTCGTGGGTGTCATGAGCGCCATCCCAGTCATGGGTTCGCCCATGTTCCCGTTCCAGCGTCAGCGCGGCCAGGAGCCCTGGGTCATCGTGCAGCAGCTTCGTGCCGACTACGAGGTCGTCGAGGTGCCCATGGCCACCGACAAGATCGACACCAACATCAAGGTGCTCGTTGTACTGCATCCGGCGGACATCAGCGAGTCCGCCGAATACGCCATCGACCAGTTCCTGCTCGGCGGCGGCAAGGTCATCGCCTTTGTCGATCCGAACAGCGTCGTAGCGCAGGCCTTCAGCGGCCAGCAAAATCCCATGACCGGCCAGCCCGGTGGCCAGATCAACACCACCTCCGACTTGAAAAACCTCCTCAAAGCCTGGGGCGTCGGCTTCAAGAATGACATGGTCATCGCCGACATGAACTACCGCGGCATGCTGCAAGGTCGCAACAACCCCACCGCGCTCTTGCTGCCTGCTGGTGCGATCAATGCCGACGACCGCATCACTTCCGGTCTCAATTCGCTGACGCTTGTCACCGCTGGTTCATTCAGCATCGACAAACGCGAGGGAATCGACGCCAACACGCTCGCCAGCAGCTCCGAGGAATCCGCCATGATCGACATCACCGAGGCGGAGAAAGCCCGCTCTCCGCAGGGCCTGTCCAGCTTCACCTCCGGCGGTCGCAAGCAGATCATCGGCCTCCGTCTCAGCGGCAAATTCAAAACCGCCTTCCCCAATGGCAAGCCGGTCGCGGCAGCAGGTAAACCAGACACTGGTGGTGCCCAGGAGGAGGCTAAGCCCGCAGCAGCGGCTCCAGCAGCCCCTGCCGAGCCAGCGGCCGCTCCCACGGCTCCTACAGCGCCGGTGACAGTCACGACGCCACCGGTTTCTGTTTCCACCGCCGCGCCAGTCGCTGCGCCAGCGACGACTCCTCAGCCCGAAGCCAAGAAAGAGGAACCGAAAAAAGACGACGGCTCGCTCAAGGAATCCGCCAACAGCGAAGGTGTCGTCATCCTCTTCTCCGACGCGGACATGCTCTATGACGCCTTCTGCGTGCAGCAGGATCCCATGACTGGCATGCTCGTCTCCCGCACTGGCAACCTACCGCTGCTGCTCAACGCCGTTGAAGTTCTCTCCGGTGGTGGCGATCTCCTCCAAGTGCGCAACCGCAAGTCCGCCGTGCGTCCCTTCAGCACTCTCAAGGAGATGCGCGAGAAGGTCGAAAGCCG
>CAXNGR010000111.1:0-8582 GCA_964201265.1 Verrucomicrobiaceae bacterium | reverse complement strand
CGCGAATATCTCTTCATGAAGGAGCAGCTCGATCAAGGCAAGCTAGGCAAACTTCAATTTGTGCAGGCTTCCCATCAGCAGGACATGGACGGCTGGCCGAACTACTGGCCCGGCCTGCCGCCAATGTGGTATGCCACGCACTGCGTCGGCCCGGTGGCCGGTTTGATCGGCAAACCGGCCGAATACGTTAGCTGCTTCGGCTCCGGCACGGTCCGCAAGGAGCTGCAAAAGTGCTACGGCAGTCCGTTTGCCGTCGAGACAGCGCACATCAAGTTCAAGGGCACCGACGTGAACGCCCGCATCATCCGCAGCCTGTTTGACACGGCCCGCCAGTATCGTGAGAGCATCGACGTGTATGGCGACAAAGTCTCTATTGAATGGCCGCTGGTTGAGCATGAGCCGCTCATCATGCACCGCGCCAAACTGCCGGAGCACAAGATTCCCAAGCTCGTCAAAGCGCCTGACTTCGCCAAACGTCTGCCCGCGCCGATCCGCCGCTTCACCACGAAGGGCGTCTATGACCTCGGCAAGAAGACGCACCTCAGCTTCACGCAAGGCAGCGGCCACGGCGGCAGTCATCCACATCTCGCCAACGAGTTCGCCAACGCCCTCGCTGAAAAGCGCCAGCCCTTCCCGAATGCCGCACAATCCGCCAACTGGACCTGCGTGGGGCTTTGCGCACACCAGTCCGCGATGGCGGGTGGTAAGATCGTGAAGCTGCCGGGGTTCACGCTTGGGTGATCGTCAAAGGGTCAAGGCTGCGCCTGTCAAGATGGTCAAGTGTCGTCCAAAGCGGCGATCTTGACCTCTTGACCAGCATCTCAAATCCACTCCTTGATCACGCGTCCTGACACATCCGTCAGGCGGAAATCACGACCTTGGAAGCGATGCGTGAGGCGCAGGTGATCGAAGCCGAACTGATTCAAAAGCGTGGCATGGAAGTCGTGCAGATCGACGGGATCGCGCACAATGCTCCAGCCGATTTCGTCGGTCTCACCATAGGTTTGACCACCTTTAATGCCACCGCCAGCAGCGAGCATGGTGAAGGCGAAGGGATGGTGATCGCGGCCCGTAGCGTTCGGATTGCCGCCACGGTTTTCACCGAGCGGCGTGCGGCCAAATTCACTGCCCCAGATGACCATCGTGTCCTCCAACATGCCGCGTTGTTTCAAATCCTTCAGCAGGGCGGCGATGGGCTGATCGGCCATGCCAGCATTGTAGCTCAGTTCATCGTTGAGATTGCTGTGATGATCCCAACTTGCGTGCATGAGGCTCACAAAGCGCACACCGCGCTCGACGAGACGACGCGCCAGCAGGCAGTTCTTGGCAAAAGCCTGATATTGGCCCGGCCCACCGCCTCGTGAGGCTTTGATTGGCGGATCTTTGCGATTCACACCGTACATTTCGAGCGTCTGCGGGCTTTCATCCTTCAAGTCGATCAATTCCGGCGCGGAGGACTGCATGCGGAAGGCAAGCTCATACGCGGCGATGCGGCTGGCGATCTCAGGATCGCGCAGATGCTCGTAGCGGCTCTGATTCAGCTCCATGAGCGTGTCCAAGCCCTTGCGCTGAAGGTTCATCGGGATTCCGGGAGGATTTTTCAAGTTGAGCACCGGCTCGCCTTGATTGCGAAACAACACACCAGCGTAAGTGCTGGGCAGGAAGCCGCTCTGCCAAAGCGAAGCTCCGCCACTGGTACCACGACCAGCGCTAAGGACGACGTAGCCCGGCAAATTGCGCGACATGCTGCCAAGGCCGTAATTCAGCCAGGAACCCACGGTGGGCAGGCCAAACTGCGCACGCCCGCAATGCAGCACGAGTTGGCCGGGGTGATGATTGAACTGATCCGTGTGCAGACTGCGGATCATGAGCCAGTCGTCGGCATGCTTCGCCATGTGTGGCAGCAGATCACTGAAATCCATGCCGCTTTGGCCGTATTTGGCGAACTTGCGCGGGCTGCCCATCAGCCTTGCGGTTTCTTTGCGGATGAAAGCAAAGCGCACATTCTTTGTCATGCTTTCCGGCAGCGCCTGGCCGTTCAATTCGTTGAGCCTCGGCTTGGGATCGAACAGATCCATCTGGCTGGGTCCGCCCTCGAAGAAGATGAAGATGCAGTTTTTCGCCTTGGCCGGAAAATGCGGCGCTTGGGGGGTGAGCGGATCGATCACTCCCGCAGAATCCATCGCTGAGGCCCGCGAGATGAGCCCTTCTTCCGTCAACAACGCGCCCAAGGCCAGCGCACCGATGCCATTGGCACTGGTGGCCATGAATTCGCGGCGCTTGAGAAGGATCTGCTGCTCGACGGGATGCATGAGGGAATAACGCATCATGCGCGGCGGAACTAGCACGCCCATCCTGCCCTAGCCTCAGCAATGAACCGGGCGACTTGCGCGAGATCCTTCACTCCGGGCGCTGATTCAACACCACTGGCAACATCGACGGCGATGGGATGTGTCTGCTGCACGGCTTGGCGCACGTTGTCGGCGTTGAGACCGCCAGAGAGCAGGATGTGCTTCGTTGGAAACATCTCCTGGGCACGCACGGCCAATTCCCAGGGGAAAGCATGCCCGCCGCCACCGTAGGTGCCTGGGTTGTAGGCATCAAGGAGGATGGCGCGGCAAGGAAAATCGCCGATTTGCGGCAGCGAGGCGGCGTCACGCACTTGCAGGGCTTTGATGACGTTCACGCCACGATTCATGAGGCGCTCAACGTCTTGCGACGTTTCATCGCCGTGTAGCTGCAGGGCTTGGAACAAGCCGCTGCCGACAGCGGCATCAAGCAGCGCGTCATCGGGATTCACCAGCACGGCGACGAGAGCGTTTTGGGCCGCAACATCCATCAGTGAAGTCTCTGCCACCGACAAAGGCATGTGGCGCTTGGATTGGGGCCAGAGATTGATGCCCACTGCATCCGCCCCGAGCGCAAAGATCTCCGCCGCCTGCTCCGGACGTGTGATCCCGCAGATTTTCACGCTGTGGCAGGCAGGATCAGGAAACATGAGGAGGAAAAACGGAATTGGTGCGCTCCGGGAGCAGTGTGGCAGTGACGCTGAGCAGCACATCGAGCTTGGGCGGCAGCGGCATGCTGCCACGCACGCGCACATCGCGCTTCAATTCTTCAAAACGCGGCGTGTCGGTGGGGCGGATGAGAAAAATGACCGGCGGAGCGGCATGGGAGCCTGGATGCACCAGTGGGTAGGCCGTACTGAGCAGACGGTCGAGCATGTCCCCCATCATGTCTGGCAGCGGCAGTGAAAACAGAAAGAGCGAGTACTCGCGCCGAAGCGCCATTTCAAAAGCACGCTCAGCACTGGGTGCGTCATCGACCTCACAAATTCGGAATGCCGTCAGTGCCTCGCGGATCACACGGCGGAAGGGCAGGCTCTCCTCGGCCAAAAGAACCCGCGGAACCGCGAGAGGGGCGGGATCAGGCGTCATGGAAAGCATGTCAGCTTTCAGGATACACCGCGACGGCCATGACCCCCTCGTTGGGCAGCCAGCCGACGACTTCGGCGCGCTTGAGAGGCTTGGAAGCGGTCCCCATGCCTTTGCGCACGGTTTCGAGCACCTTTTTCTGAGTGTCCGCTGAAACGGTGGAGCCGAAAAATCCGGCAAGATCGGTCAAAACGGGTGATGGAGCATTCACCCCGCCCAAAGTGGTGACTGGCGTGCGGGATTGGCCGCAGGCGATGATTGCCTCACGAATGGCCTCCGGCGTCATATCAGCCGTGACCACCACCAAACGGCGCAGACGAGTCTCGGCAGTTGGAGTCTGCACAATCGAAGGCGGGGGTGCCACGGCAGCCGCAGGACTCGCAGGCGGCTTGATCGACTTGGAGGGCTTCAGGAAGCCGCGCGGGCCACTGCTGGGCGTGTTGAAATCAATCCCAGGGCCAAGTGCCGACGGCAGCATCGGCTCCTCGGCGCGGAGCGCGGTGGCAGACAAGACGATAACGAGGGCGGAAAGGACGGGAAATTTCACGAAGGCGCGGGTTTTATCATGCCGCCTCCCAAGTGACAATCATAAAGATTGGGCCGCCGTTTCGAAACTTGCCGCTGGAGGTAAGAATCAAGGGAAAAAAACATCCCAACCATCGCTGCGGCTTGTTCGCATTTTTTCCCTGCGTAAAAGGCACTTCTTGACAGGTTATTCACAACCGAATGCGAATTCTCATTCTTGCGGCAAGCCGTCGTCGAAAACACTTCACCTCATCGCTCAAGTCTAGGAGAGTCCAGAGTGAAGAGGCTCATCGTGGAACGCTTGTGGTTGAATCGTGGAACACCGTTCTACCCGCTTGGATTGCGGCAGATTTGTCACTCATTCTAAATGGGTATTTAGGCCCCACACCCGATCATTTAGCCCCATTAAACCGATTCAATCCATTGAATTTCAGAATTTTACAAGACTATTTAACACACAAGGCATCGCCTGCATTTAGTCTATTTCAAGACCTGTAACGAAGATTCACCGAGCGTTTCAACGCCCCACTCAAAGCCGCTCAAACGATTTTATCACGGCCACAAATTTCTTATGTTCATCGTTGTCTGGAAAGCGGTAAGGCAGCGCCGGATTCTTTTCATTTTCGACACATCCTCAATGATTTGCCCACGTGGGCGGGGCAGGCGCGATTTTAAGACACGGTTTGTTCACAACCACTTTTGGGGCGGGCCTAAGACTCCCAGATCGGGCTTGTTGGAGCACGGACAAACGCTAGCCTCAGAGCCTCATGAAAGCTTATCAAATCACTGGAACAGACGGCCTGAAATCGCTGCAATGCGTGAGCCTTGCTGATCCCAGTCCCGGTCCTGGCGAGGTTTTGGTCCGTATCCGGGCGGTTAGTCTCAATTATCGCGATCACATGAATGTGATGGGCATTCGTGGTGTGACCGGGCCAGTGCCGCGCATTCCCTGCTCGGATGGGACTGGTGAGGTGGTGGGCTGGGGCGAAGGAGTGACAAATTGGAAAACGGGAGAACATGTCGTGATTCCATTCATGCCAAGTTGGCTTGAGGGAGAATTTAGCCAAGGGCATGCCGCTCAGGCGCTCGGCGGTGCAGTGGATGGGCTGCTGCGTGAACTGGCGGTCATCCGCGCTGAGGCTTTGCTGCCGGTGCCCGCTTATCTTTCCCCCGAAGAAGCCGCCACCCTGCCCTGCGCGGCGGTCACGGCCTGGGACGCACTGCATTCGCGTGGTGGATTGAAGGCTGGAGACAAGGTGCTCGTGCTAGGAACCGGGGGAGTCTCGATCTTCGCGCTCCAGTTTGCCAAGCTGGCTGGCGCGCAAGTGCTGGCCACGACGAGCAGCGAAGAAAAAGCCCGCCGCCTGCTCGAACTCAGTGCAGACGCCGTGCATAACTACCAAACCGACCCGGCATGGGATGAATGGGTGCTGGCACAGACTGGCGGTCGGGGCGTGGACCGTGTGATTGAAATCGGCGGTCCCGAAACGCTCAACCGCTCGATCAAGGCGACGCGTTTTGGTGGTCACATTGCCCTGATTGGGGTGCTTACCGGCACCAGCGGGGAAATTCAGACGGTGCAGATTCTCCGCAAGGGCATCCGGCTGGACGGCATTTATGTGGGATCACGCGAGATGTTTGCAGAGATGCTCAGAACGATGGAAAAAGCGCAAATGCGACCGATCATCGACTCGACTTTTGCCTTCGAGGAAGCGGCAGAGGCCTTCGCGCGGATCGAAAGCGGTAGGCATTTTGGCAAGATCGTGATTCGTGTCTGAAAGGGCGGCATCCGCAGATAGCCAGGAAGCAGGATTGATTTTGGAACGCTAAGTGCTCACAATGAATTTATGACCCTGCCCCAAATCACACTCGACCCGCCTGGGTTGAAGCTTGCCCTTTCCATCGTCGGCGGACTGCTGCTGATTTCCATGGTGCGGATTTTGTTCCTCCTGCGCACCAACAAGCGTCTGCGCGAGGCAACGGAGAAGATGGAGAAGCAAGTGCTGACGCAGCACAACCAGATCCTCTCCGTGAAGCAGGACTCCAACGCTTGGCGTGGCGAAATCCAGCGCATGTTCGACGCATTCCGCGCCGAGTATTCCAAGCGTCTGGAGGAATCTGAGCAGCGCTATCAGCAGATCCAGCAGCTTGCTGAAAAACCTGTGGCCGCGTCGAAGCCGCCACCTCCCCCGCCCTCCGCTTTCATCACAGCACCTGTGAAAGAGGAATCCGTTGCGCCAGTGCCGGCGTTGTCGATTTCGTGAGGCGCGATGTCCTCTTCGTGTTGTTAAATTTCCGCCGAAGCGAAGGAACACATGCTTGTTTGATTTGGAACGCTGCGTGCTGCAAATAAAGAACCTATGCTCAACAGTATTCTTCAGGATGCGTCGTTTCTGGTGCTGCTTTTTTGGATCAGCGGCGGTTTGTTTGTCATCTCTCTGGTGCGCATCTTTTTGCTAAGCCGGCAGAACCACCGCCTGAGACGGGACGCCGCGAAGATGGAAAAGCTGGCCGCCGAGCAGCAGATCGACATCATCGTCACCCAGCATGACACAGCGTCATGGCGCGCCAAGGCTCAGAGACAGTTTGATGCGCTACGTGCCGAGTTCACCGCCCGGCTCGACCAGTCGGTGAGAGGCACTCAACATGCGCAGGCCAAGCTGGATGATTCCTGGCAGCAGAAGTTGGAGGACGCTAACACCAAGATTCGTGGCTTGGAGGCTGCGCTGACTGCTGCATCAACCCAAGTCATCACCAAACCCGCCATTCCCACGCTGCCAGCCATGGAAACGCTGCGACTTGAGGCGCTGGAGGCCGAACTGGCAACCATGAAGTCCGCACTTGTGACCGCGCAGCAGCAAAATGCCGCGCTGAAGCTGTCCAGCTTGATGGCACGCCGCCGCCAGTCCGCACCGCGCCGTGCTAGCGCACGCACGACCCGCTAGGGCAGAGACTGAGAAAAGTATCTTCTGCTTTTTCCTCTCGCCAAGGTGATGAGGCTGTCTTTAATTCGCATCACCATGACTGAAAATCCCACCGCAGAATCCGTCTTCGGCGCCAGCCCCGCACACGATCCGTTCCAGGCCGCGAAAGCCAGCGCCATGAAGGCCGCCGAGGAACTTCGCACCGCCGCTGCTCAAAAGGCCGCTGAGTTTCGCAGCGCCGCCGAGAACCGGGCGCAAAACTTCCGCGCCACCGCTGAGGCCAGGGCAGCAGACATCAAGGATAAAGCCGGCGAGTTCCGGGAATACGCGGATGAGACGCTGGTTGAGGCGCGTGAGCGCTTTGCCGACTTGCGCGTCGAGGCGGAGAGGTTTGCTCGCGAAAAACCGCTGCAGGCTCTGCTGACCGCCTTCGGCATCGGCTTCATCGTCGGCAACATTCTGCGCCGTTGATTTTTCACTCCGTGCGCACGCCCATGGACCCAGGCTCGCCGCCCGCCACCGAGGAACGCGCCAGCGCTTCTGGCCTACTGCGTTCTCTCGCGCTTTACGCCGAGGCACGAGGACGCTTGCTTCACATCGAAGGCCAGGAGGCCGGAATACGGCTTTCGAGCCTGACTGGCTGGTTCATGCTGGCACTGACCGCGTTGATCATCGGCTGGATGCTGGCGGCACCTGCGCTAGTCTGGATCATTGCCGAATCCAACGGCTGGCATTGGACACGCGTCGCCTTGGCCGGAGCAGGATTGCATCTTTTGCTCGCCCTGCTTTTCCTTGCCGGATTCAAAGTCCGCTTGCGCGGCCTGCGCTTATTTGAGGAAACATTCAATCAATTCCGCCTCGACCGAGAATGGCTCAACCGCACCAAGAAAGACTGACCCCGAAGCAGCAAGCTTTGCGAGATCTGGAGGAGGCCCGCTTCTCCTTGGATTGGCATGCCGCTCATGCTGTGGAAGAGTGGAGCCCTCGAGCGCTGCTGGCGCGCAGCATTGAGAAAAACCGTCTGCTTTGGATCGGTGGCGCGGCGCTGGCCGGTGTGGCGCTGATGCAGTTTTTGCGATTTTCAGGTGGCCCCAACAACAGGCGTGACAATTTGGGCACTCCCGCTAAAAATCACGGCTGGTTCGCATTGCTGCTCGCTCCGCTAGTGGCCCTGGGACGAAAAACGGTTATGGACCACGCCGCTCAGTTGTTTGAATCCTACCTGCATCAGAAAGTTTCTCCGAACGTCGCCCCTACAGACAGAGTCTAGCGTCATCTCTTTTACATGTCCGATACCAACCAAACCCCTCAAGATCTTCTTCCTGTTCTAAGTTCTGTGGACGACTACCTGCGTTTCTGCATGGAGTACGACGCGTCGGACCTCCATCTGGCCACGGGTGCGCAGCCCACCTGGCGGCGTTACGGCAACTTGCAGCCGATCTGGAACAATGCGGCCATTCTGACGCCTGAAGACACCCGTCGTCTTGCCTACGGCTTCCTCGGCGAGGCACAGACGAAGCAGCTCGAATCACGCGGTGACGTGGATTTCGCTTATCCCCCCAACTTCGGTCGCTTCCGTTCCTCCGTCGTGCAGCAGCGACTCGGTATCGACATGGTCTTCCGTGTCATCAAAACCAAAATCACCTCTGTCGAAGAATTGGGGCTGCCGGACACGGTGAAAACCCTCACCCGCTTCCAC
>CAXNGR010000110.1:0-8624 GCA_964201265.1 Verrucomicrobiaceae bacterium | reverse complement strand
TCAAGGCCTGCGTGTCTGGGCCAGCGCCTCGGCCTTCAGCTTCTGAATGACTTCATCACCCTGGGCGATGAGCGGGTCGAACATCGGAATTTCCTTCGCATTCTGGCCCTGCTCATGTTTGCGGAAGCCGAAAAGGTAAGTCTCGTTGTGCGGACGCCAGCGATTGAAAAACAACGTATCTTTGGCGATAACGGCGCGGCGTAGGTTTTCCAGCGCGGGGGAGGGCGCATCAGGCATTTTCAGGCCGAGGCCTTCGATCAGCTTGGCACTGAGCTTTTCATAGCCTTCTCGGGTGTAATGCACGCCATTTTCGGTGAGCGGCTTCGCGGTGCTGCCAGGCTTTGGCAGGCCGCCCATGAGTTCGAACCAATCCACGAAAAACGCGTTTTGCATGCCTGCGAACTTGCGCAGAGCATCTCGCAGGCTGGAGAGGTTCTTGTTTTCCATGGCAAGGTCGGGCAGCGGCGGCGGGAGGTTTTCCAACGGCGGAGGCGTGGCGATGATGACACGCACGCCGGGCGACTTGGCGCGAATCATTTCAATGAGACTGCGGTAGCCGCTCAAAAACTCCGGCAGGCCGCCAAGCCGCTCGAAGGCCAGCTCGGAGCCGTAGCACAGGATCACGACCGTAGGCTTCAGCATCTCTAGGTGGGTGGCCATGCGTTGCAGCCCTTCTTCTGGCGGCCCGAAATACGAACGTGCATGGCCGAACACGGTGTCACCGCTCCACGCGAGGTTCCGAACGCTGACCTTCGTCTCTCCCAAAGCAAGGGCCAGCCGTGGCTCGAACGAGCCGTAGCGCTGCTCACGCTCCAGCACCGTATTGCCGATGAGCACCAGTCGGTCGCCGTCTTGGAATTCGAAGGTCGTCGGCTGCGGGGGCGCAGCAGGAGCCTCTGGGGTCTGGGAGGAAGAGATGGAGGTGCAGGCGAGCGCCAGAAGGCCGGCAAGGAGTTTCAAATTCATGCGTCCTGTATTGGAGCGGAAAGCGGCGGAATTGTCCAGCGGGCAAACGCGGTCCGACTCACTCGCCCATCAGCTTTTTTACCGTCGGCTCGATGGCCTCGGCCCAGATGCGGTAGCCTTTTTCGTTCGGGTGCAGGAAGTCGGGCATGATGTCCTTCGTGATGAGACCTTCGGGCGTGAGGAACTTCGGACCGATGTCAAGGTAGGTGACGTGGTGCGTACCGTCGAGCTTGGCGATGCCTTGATTGATCTCGGCGATCTTGTCGCGCTGCGGGCCGGGCTTCTCACCACGTGGAAAGACGCCGAGCAGCAGGATTTTCGACTGTGGTAGACGCTTTTCGAGTTCCAGGACGATGGCGGTGATGCCAGCGGCGATGTCGGGAGCGGCGCAATTGCCGGTGTTGTTGGTGCCGATCATCATGACGACGAGTTTTGGAGCGATGCCGTCGATAGCACCGTGCTGAAGCCGCCAGAGGACGTTTTCGGTTTTGTCCCAGCCGAAACCGAGGTTCCCCGCGTTTCGCGGTGCATAGAATTCACCCCAGGTCTGCTGTCCGCGCAGCGCGTAGCTGTCGAACTGTTCGCCGCCGAAGAAATGGGTAATGGAGTCGCCAATGAAGAGGATCTGCGGCTTCGCGCGCTTCACGGCGGCGCTGGTGAGTTCGTGGCGCTTCGCCCAGTCATACTGAGGCCAGCTCCGATCCTGTGTGACGGGGACGACGGTGCTGGGCAGAGGCTTTTGACCCGACAACGGTGCAAACATGGCCTCCGTGACGGCACTCGTCTTCCGACGGTCCATGGTGAATGTGGCGGCCTTCAGCACGCCGCCTGCGGCTAGGTCGATCGGCGCAAGATAAGGATTGGACTTCGCGATGGGGGTGGTTCCATCCAGTGTGTAGAGAATAGTGGTGTCTGACGCGCTACTTTGCAGTGTCACAATGCCACCTGCCGAGGTCACGACCTTCGGCGGGAGGAGTTCAACTGTTGTCTGCGCCTGAACCAGGCTGCCAACGGTGAAGAGGGAGAGTAAGAGATGGTGGTTCATGAGTGTGAGGCTAACCAGAATGCCACGCGCTGTCCATGCGAGTGTGCGGAGCCAGTTGCTGACAATCAGGCGTCGGATGAGCCTGCCGTCGAAGCCATTCATGAGTCGGGTGTGAATCGGGACCTGCAGCAGATAGGTGGAAAGCCAGATCAACGGAATGATCCCGGCGCTCAGCACAAAAACAGGGCTACTGCCTTCAAAAATGATCCAAGCCGCCGAAGCCGCCTCCACAAACAGCAGCGGCACCACGATGATGCCGATCCTGAGGCAGTGCGCGGCGTGATACGGCTTGAATGCGTCAGCGGAAACCCGCAGGAACTGAGGGTACACAAGGATCTGAACCACCCAGATCAGGGCGACCAGCATCCAAGTGGCCGCAATATGGATCGTGAAGATCATATTCATTCTTGCTTTGCGTATTTGAAGATGCAGCGACCGAGGAAGTCAGCTCGGAGATACTTGGGATCGTAGGTGAGGGCTAGCGTGCCCCCACCCTTTTCCGCTACTTCGCGTTTCGAGGCCACATCATCAACACACCAAGGGATTTTATGGTTCACGACGCGAACGCTGGCAAAGATCGAAACCTGCGCATCATTGGCAGAAGTGTTCAGGTCGTCCGTCTCGCGGTGCTGGATCTCGAAATACTGGCCACTATCCAAATCGGCGGCATAACCGGGGAACGGGCCGCCAGTGCTGCGTTTGATCGGGCCGATTACCTCACTGAGCGGATGTTTTTCCTTCGTGCCTTGCGAAACTCGTTTTTGCCCAGCCTCATCGCCAAACTTCCAGAATCCGACAAGGTCGGGTGTTTTTGCGATGACGATGGCCTTTCCGGCGAAAACCGATGACAGCGTGAGAGCGACAAAAAGGAGCGGGCGCATGAGGTAATCAGGATGACAGACGCGCCAAGGCTTGGGAAGCCAGTTTTTGGACAGCATAGAGTTCTTCTTCCAGCGGCGTAATGTCTCGGTCACTTTGCCCATGAAGAATTCCATGCCTCATCCAGTTCCGCGCGTTTTCCTGAGACGAGGAACGCTCGCGCTCGTTTGGCTGGCGATTCCTGCGCTGGCAGTGGATTACGAGAAGGAGATCAAGCCGTTGCTCAAAGAGCGCTGCTACGCCTGCCACGGCGCTTTGAAGCAGAAGGCCGATCTGCGCCTCGACACCGCCGCCGCGATGCGCAAGGGCGGCGATGGTGGGGACATCCTCGCTGGTGATCCTGCGCTGCTGCTAGAACGCGTCACCACCACCGACAAGGACGAACGCATGCCGCCCGAAGGTGAAGGCTCGATGCTCAACACCGAGCAAGTCGCCAAACTCAAAGCCTGGCTCGCTGCCGGTGCGCCAGCGCCTGCCAACGAGCAGTCAGAAGCCGATCCGCGTGCGCATTGGGCCTACCAAGTGCCGAAATCCTCCGGCCAGTCGATGGATGCGCTGCTCGCCGCACGCCTATCTTCGAAGAAGCTCAAGCCGCAACCCGAAGCCGCGCCGGAACTGTGGTTGCGACGCGTGTATCTCGATCTAATCGGCCTGCCGCCATCGACGGAGCAGATCGCGGTCTTTTTGAAGGACACGTCGATGCCATCGCGGCAGCGCGTCGTCGATCAACTCCTCGGCACCCCGCAATACGGCGAGCGCTGGGCACGCCACTTCATGGACATCTGGCGCTACTGCGACTGGTACGGCCTCGGTGCGCAGCTCCGTCATTCACAGAAGCACATCTGGCACTGGCGTGACTGGATCGTGGAGTCGCTGAACACCGACAAAGGCTACGACCAGATGATCGTGCAGATGCTCGCTGCCGATGAACTCGCCCCGGAGGATCGCGACATCCTGCGCGCCACCGGCTTCCTCGCCCGCAGCTACTATCTCTTCAACCGCACCACTTGGCTCGACGAGACCATCGAGCACACCTGCCGCGCCTTCCTCGGCCTGACGATGCAGTGCGTGAAGTGCCACGACCACAAATACGATCCCATCGAGCAGGCTGACTACTACCGCATGCGCGCCATCTTCGAGCCGCTGCATGGGCGCCTCGATCCATGGAAAGGCGAAACCGACTTCGAGAAGAACGGCCTGCCTCGTGTCTTCGACCTCCATCTCGACAAACCGACCTTCCGTCATGTGCGTGGCGATGAAAAGAACGAGGATAAATCGAAGCCGCTGAATGCAGGCGTTCCGCAGGTGCTGGAGTTTGCCTCGTTCCAACCTGCATCCGTCAAACTGCCACCTGCATCGGTCAAACCGGCGCTGCTGCCGTTTGTGCTCGAAGATCAGCTTCGCGCTGCCGAGCGCGACATCACCGCCGCACAAAAGGCGCTCGATCAAGCACGGCAGACGCTCGCCAAATCACCTCAGCCTGCTGCGAAGCCAGTGACAACGCCCAAGATGCTCATCAGCGATGACTTCACCTCCGCGAAGCCTCAGCAGTGGGAGATTCTCAAAGGCGACTGGAAACATTCAGCCACAGGTGTGCGCCAGCATCAAACCGGAGCCGAGCGTCGCTCACTGCGACTGAAACCAGCCCCGCCAGCCGACTTCGAGGCCAGTTTGAGCTTCACCATTCGGGGAGGGCAGAAGTGGAAGTCCATCGGCATTATGTTCGACGCTGCGGATGGAGATGATGTGATGGTTTATATGAGTGCTTTCAGCGGCGGATCGAAAATCCAGGTCGCCTTGGTCAGCGCTGGTAAGTCCGCCTATCCCGCCGCAGGTTCGGTGGCTCGCCCCATTTCGCAGGACGTACGTTACACGCTCGATCTGCGTGTGCGTGGTCAGCTCATCAACGCCAGCATCAATGACGAGCCGTTGCTTGCTTATCGTCTCCCACAGCAGCGCCGCGAAGGCAGTCTCGCGCTCACGGCTTTCGATGCCGATGTCGAGTTTCACAGCTTCAAGCTCGCCGAACTGGCTGCGAATGCCGTTTTGCGCGAACCCGCTACTGACAAGTCAGTGCCGCTCGCGGATGCCAAAGCAGCCGTGGCACTCGCTGAAAAACAGTTCGCTGCCGCCAAGGCCAAACCCGCGATGATTCGCGCCGTCTTCGCTGCGGATAAGGCGAGACAGGACAAGGCACTCGCCAAAGCCGCCGCTGCCGCCGAGGCGAACTACAAGCTGGCGCAGGCTGAGGTCGATCTGGTCAAAGCCGAGGCCGATCCGAAGGCCAAGGACGCTGACAAGAAGATCAAAGCCGCACGCGAAGCCTTCGAGAAAGCCAACAAGAAGGTCGCAGCTCCAGGAGAGACTTACACCTCGCTGCCAGCGAGCTTGAAGGCGCAAGAAGGGCCTGAAGAGAGCACCAATACCACGGTGCAGACCTATCCCGACACCAGCACGGGACGCAGGCTCGCATTCGCCAGATGGATCGCCGACAAGCGCAATCCGCTTACTGCCCGCGTGCTCGTGAACCAAGTCTGGATGCGGCACTTCGGCGCGCCGCTTGTCGCAAACATGGATGACTTTGGCCGCCGCTCACTCGCACCGCTGCACCAGGACATCCTCGACACACTCACGGTCGATTTCATGAACAACGGCTGGAGCCTGAAGCATCTGCATCGCGCCATGGTGCTCTCCAAGCTGTATCGCCGCAGTTCGTCCAACGCGGAGGCCGACGCCGATACCGTCGCTGCCGATCCCGACAACGCGAACTACTGGCGCATGAACCCACGCCGCATGGAAAGCCAGGTCGTGCGCGACAGCCTGCTGCATCTCGCCGGGAAGCTCGATCTCACGCTCGGCGGCCCCAGCCTCGATCCCGCCTCGTCCGAAACAAGCCCACGCCGCTCGCTTTACTTCGTCCAGAACGCCGACACCGAACACCGCTTCCTCGCCGTCTTCGACAACAGCAACGTGCTCGAATGCTACCGCCGCAACGAAAGCGTCGTGCCGCAGCAAGCGCTCGCTTTGACCAACAGCAAGCTCAGCCGCGACTGCGCCGACGCCTTGGCCGCCAAGCTCGGCAAACTCGATGGCGAAGCCTTTGTGACGCAATCCTTCCTTACTGTGCTCGGTCGTTCGCCGTCGGATGCCGAGCGTCGCGCAAGCCTCGAAGGCTTCCAGGCCTTGAAACAGAACCGCAGCCTGTTCTTGCAGGCGCTGCTCAATCACAACGACTTCGTCACCCTGCGATGAACTTCATGCATCAGCCCACCCCTTTCCTGCGCCGCGACATCCTCGGCGGTCTCGGCAGCATCGCGGTCGCGTCCATGCTGAAGGCCGAGAAAGGCTGGCAGCCGCCGAGCGGGCTGCCGGTGATGCCGCAGAAGGCGAAGCGGGTGATCTGGCTCTTCATGCGTGGCGGCGTCAGCCACATGGAGAGCTTCGATCCGAAGCCGATGCTGACGAAGTATGCGGGCAAGTCGATCGGCGAGACGCCCTTTGCCAGCGTGCAGGACCCTGAGAAGCTCAAGAAGGTGCGCGTGGTCGTTGTGAATGATGCGAACGGCAAGCAGCGCACGACGATTTACCCGCTGCAAACTGGCTACAAGCGCTACGGCCAGTGCGGCATCGAAATCAGCGACTGGTTCCCGCACATCGGCTCCTGCGCGGACGAGATCGCCTTCATCCGCAGCATGTGGACCACCGATGACAATCATGGCGCGCAGGTGCAGTTCCACAGCGGCCGTCACATGCTGGAGCCGCGTGTGCCGACGCTCGGAGCATGGGTGACGTATGGTCTTGGCTCGATGACGGACAATCTGCCGGCCTTCATCAACATGGGGCCGCGTTACTTCGATATTCGCGATGGGCACTACCTCGGTCCGGCCTATGACGCGGTGAACCTCAAGGTCGATCCGAAGAACCCTCTCACCTTTGCCGCGCCGGAGATCGCCGTCGGCAAACCAGAGCAGGCGGCGCAGTTTGATCTCATCCACAAGCTGAACACGCTCAACGCTGAGCAGTATCCTGGCGACAAAACGCTCGCCGCCCGCATGAAGAGCTACCAGCTCGCCTTCAACATGCAGACCGCCGTTCCCGAGACGATGAATCTCGACACGGAGAGCGACGAGACAAAGAAGCTCTACGGCCTTGATGACAAGGTGACCGAGCCTTTCGCGCGACAACTCCTCGTTGCACGCCGTCTCGCCGAGCGCGGTGTACGCTTTATTCAGCTCCAGCATGGCGATGGTGCGGCGGGTGCCTGGGATTCGCACTCCGGCCTCAAAAAAAATCACTCCATGCTCGCACAACAGGTGGACAAGCCGATCTCCGGCCTCCTCAAAGACCTTAAGCAGCGCGGCCTGCTCGATGACACGCTGGTCGTATTTGCCACCGAGTTCGGCCGCACGCCTGGCTCGCAGGGCAGCGACGGTCGTGATCATCATCCGTATGGCTTCAGCGTCTGGATGGCCGGAGGCGGCACGAAAGGCGGCACCATCCACGGCAGCACCGACGAACTCGGCTTCCACGCTGTCGAGCATCCGCACTACGTCACTGACGTGCATGCCACGATCCTGCATCAGCTCGGCCTCGATCCTCATCAGTTGGAAATTCCTGGCCGCAAGCGTCTGGAGCGTGACTTTGGGCATGTGATCCCAGAGATCCTGGCCTGAGTTTTGAAAATAGCGCTTACCGGTATGTTGGATGCATGTCCAATATAAAAGCAACCATGAAAGCACTCGTCAAAGCATGCTCGGAGCGCGGACTCTGGCTCCAGGATGTCCCGGAGCCGCAGGTCGGCATCAATGATGTCCTCATCAAGGTCCGCAAAACCGGCATCTGCGGCACCGACCTGCACATCTACAAGTGGGACGCTTGGGCGCAGAAGACGATTCCCGTGCCGATGGTCGTTGGGCATGAGTTTGTGGGCGAGGTCGTCACCGTCGGCTCGAACGTGAATGATTTTCATCCGGGCGAAATCGTCAGTGCCGAAGGCCACGTCGTCTGCGGTCGCTGTCGCAACTGCCTCGCCGGACGTCGCCACCTGTGCAAAGACACCGTCGGCATCGGCGTGAACCGCACGGGTGCCTTCGCCGAATTCATCAGCGTGCCAATGACGAACGTGTGGCACCATCGCGAAGGCGTGGATGAGGAGGTGGCGAGCATTTTTGATCCATTTGGCAACGCCGTTCACACCGCGCTGGCCTTTGAATGCATGGGAGAGGACGTTTTGATCACCGGAGCCGGTCCCATCGGCATCATGGCCATCCCTGTCGTGAAACATGCGGGTGCGCGTCACGTCGTCATCACGGATGTGAACGACTACCGCCTCGACCTCGCCCGCCAGATGGGCGCGACGCGAGCGGTGAATGTGAAGCACGAAACCATCGCCGATGTGCAAAAGCAGCTCGGCATGAAGGAAGGCTTCGACGTCGGGCTGGAGATGAGCGGCAACGCCACCGCCTTCCGCGACATGATCGACAACATGTGCCACGGCGGAAAGATCGCCATGCTCGGCATCCCCAGCGAGCCTATCGCCATCGACTGGAACAAGGTCATCTTCAACATGCTCACCATCCACGGCATCTACGGCCGCGAGATGTATGAGACCTGGTATCAGATGAGCGTCATGCTCGAAAATGGCGTGAACATCAAACCCATCATCACCCATCGCTTCCACTACACCGACTTCGAACAAGGCTTCGCCGCCATGGAAAGCGGCAACTGCGGCAAA
>CAXNGR010000109.1:0-8658 GCA_964201265.1 Verrucomicrobiaceae bacterium | reverse complement strand
GGAAGACGTGAAGGCCCACCTGCCGAAGCCTGGCGAAAAAGTCGCTCCTGCCGCCACTCCCAAAGGCAAAGGGAAGGGCAAGAAGAAGGCGGAAGTGAAATGACGAATGACGAAACCAGAATGACGAATGAATGACCAAGCACGAATGACGAAGGGCAAGGCCAGATGGCTCGCTCCACGGGGCGTGAACGGGCATGCACGAGGCTTGGAGCTTCGGGATTTCGTCATTCTGATTTCGTCATTTCTCGTCCTGTCCTGCTCTTCGCTCTCGGCTGCGGAACTGCACTGGCGCAACGGGGAAGCCATCGGCGGAGATTTCCTCGCTGCGGAGCCGGACCGGCTGGCCTGGCGCAACTCGTTGATGTTCACTGAGCCGATGCGTGTGCGCCTCGACGTGCTGAAGCAGGTCATCCGGCACAAAGACGCCGAAAAAACCGAGGAGCCTTTCAGCATCCGCCTTGCGGATGGCAGCCGCCTTTATGGAAGCATCACCGGTCTGGACGCGAAGACGCTGGAGGTGAAATCAGCGCGTTTCGGCATGTTGCGCGTCGCGCGTGAAGCAGTGCTCGGCGTGCAGCGCTTGAAGGCAGACGGTTTGCTGTTTGCCGCGCCGACGAGCACGAGCGGTTGGATTGAAGGCAGCCAAACCGGCCAAGACAACAAGGTGAAGCTCTGGCGTGCGGTCCCTGAAGCGGCGCTGAAACAGGTCGGTTGGAATCGCAGCGCCAGCCTGCCCATCGCGCTGCCGGAGCTGGTGGAGATGCAGTTCACACTCAGTTCCACCGTGCGGCCGGAGTTTAAAGTCGAGCTCAAGACGAAGGACAATGAGCGCCTGAGCGTGGAGACCTGGGTGGACGATGTGGTGCTCCAAGGCCGCGTGTTTCAAAGTGTGCAGACACTTTCAGACGATGACCGCCGCGTGTCGCTGACGCTGTTTTGGAACCGCAAGTCCGGCCAGTGCGCGATCTACGGCGTGGACGGGAAAAAACTCGCGGAAACCAGCAAACCGCCCGTGGACGAACCCAAAGCAGAAGAACCGAAGGCTGCGGAGAAAAAACCGGCAGGCAAAGGTGGCGGTTTGTTCGGCGCATTGCTCGGTGTGGTGCAAAACGCGGCACAAAAGCAGGTAGATGCCGCCGAGGAGGCACGGGCACAGGTCCGCCGCGTCTCTGGCGAACCAACTTCTCCCGTCGGCTTCACCCTGCTAAACAAAGGCCCCGATCTCACGCTCGAAACACTGCGCATCCGCGCCTGGAGCGGCACCCTGCCCGCTGACAGCACCACTGGGCATCCACGCGTCGAGCTGACGGAGGGTCGCTCACTCCAGGCCAGCCCCGTGCGTGCCAGCGCGAGCACTTTGACCGTGAAGGATCGCGGCGGCAAGGAAACCACGCTGCCATGGGAGAAAGTGCTGAGTGTGGAGACGGGCGGCGCGCCCTCGCCCTTCGTGCAGATCGCAGCACCGAACGTGGAACTGTGGTTCACCGATGGCGAGTGGCTCCAGGGCGAGCTACAGCATGTCCGCAACGACACCGCCACGTTGAAGACCGCCTGGTCAGAGGTGCCTGTGGCCTTCAAGATCACGCGCATGCATCATCTGGAGTTCAAGGGCTACGCTCCAGACGCACCCGCGATCAATCTGGCCACCTACGGCAAACTGACCCTCAACAAAAAAGTGCTGCACGGCACGCTCGATGCCGGGGGCGAGGCACAGCCACGTTGGAAGCCGATCGGTGGACTGCACTCGGTCCCGATGATCAGCACAGGCGAACTGGAGATCATCCGAACCCCGCCCGCCAGCCCGGAGGTTCTGCGCAGCGAGTCCTTGTTCTACCTGAGCACTGGCGATGTCCTGCCCGGCTCCCTACGTGCTATTGACGCGAAACAGGTCGATCTCGATTCCGAGGTGGTTGCCTTGAAACAACTGCCGGTGGACAAACTGCAGGCCATCCAGTTCGGCGGTGAGAATCTCAATCTCGAAGGCTTCGAAGACAAAGGCTGGCAGCGCGTGCGCGGCAAGGAGGACACCGTGAAACGCCAGGGCAAGGCCGCGCTCGACTTCCAGGCTGGCGGCACCTGGGGGCATCCGTCCTTCATGCAGGTGAACGAGATCAGCTTCAAACTGCTCAGCAGCGGCTTTAACGCCCTGCGCGTGCGTCTCTTCACCGACGGCGTGAACTCCGCCGCGCCCAGCACCAACCTGCTCTTCGGCCACATGGGCAGCGAGGTATGCTTCGGCCTCGAAGCCACTGGCGACCAGATGGACCGCCAGTTCCGCCTCAACAGCAGCGGCCCCGCGTCCGTGCACATCGCCATGGGAGAAAATGACATCGAGGTCTTCCTGAATGGCGTTTCCGCTCGCAAGATCGTCCTCACGCCAAAGATGCGCTCCGGCAGCGGCATTCTCATCGAACCTTTCAGCCTGTGGGGGAATGGCGAGCGCGAGGTGAAGATCCAGGCGTTCAGCGCCCGCATCGCGCCCGGTCGCGTGGCGGCTCCGACCGTCGATCCGCGCTCCAAGGAGCATGCGCTCACCGTGCCCCGCTTCCGCAAAGAAGACCCGCCGCGTCACGCACTCATCGCCGCCAACGGGGACCTTTTGCGCGGCGTGATCGAGGCCGCCACGGCGAAACATTTCTCCATCCGTTCCGGTTTGGAGACCCTCCAGGTGCCGCGTGATCGCGTGAAAGCCGCCGTGTGGCTCATCAAACCGGCGGATGATGTCAGCGCCGCCTTCGCAGCCCGTGAAAGCACCCCGCCCGTCATCACCCACTGGCTGCTGCTGAACAACGGCGGTCGTCTCGGTTTAAATGTCGAGCGCTTCGACGCGGACATGGTCATCGGCCAAAACGCGCTGCTCGGTGCCTGCCGCGTGCCTTTGAAGCAAGTTCATGGCATTCGCAGCACCGTACCCCCGGAAAGCACCGCCATGCTGGCCCTGCGGGACTGGAAACTCAAATTCGCCCCCGAACCCGTGCTGCCCGAGAGCGGCGGCGAAAGCTCCCCGCTGCTCAAACAAGACGCCAAGCCCTTCAAACTGCCCCTGCTCGGCGGCGGCGACTTCGATCTCGCGCAGGAAAAGGGGAAGGTCATCGTCCTCGACTTCTGGGCCACCTGGTGCGGCCCCTGCGTCAAATCCCTGCCCGGCATGATCGACGAAATGGCCGCCTTCGACTCGAAGAAGGTCCGCTTCATCGGCGTCAATCAAGCCGAGGCCAAAGACGCCGTGAAAAGCTTCCTCGACACGCGTGGCTGGAAACTCGAAGTCGCGCTCGATGCCAACCAGCGTGTCGGCCAGTCCTTCGGCGTCGAAGGCATCCCCCACACGGTCATCATCGGCCCCGACGGCAAAGTGGCCTATGTGAAAACCGGCTTCGAACCCGACGGAGCCAAGAAGATCGCGGAGACGGTGAGGAAGCTGCTGGAGAAGTGATCACCGCTTCCTCATCTGCGGTCATGTTTGATTCACCTCATGGAACAAAGCCCGCACTTTTCCGACAAAACCGGCCTCCCGGTGCTCAGCCTCCCACCCGTGACCGACGCCTTCGGCAAAGACCGCCCCAGCGGCTGGGTCCTCGCCCGCGCGACGACGGAAAAGATCGAGTTCGAACTCCGCAGCCTGAATCCCGCCCACGATCAGCACGGCCAAAAGCACGTGATCGCGTTTGGGTGAAGATAGAAGAAGTTAGATCAAGGATAGAGCCTCAAAAAACCTTCGAGCCGCTCTTCTGGGTGACACAGGATCACATCGAAAGGCTGTAGTTGCCCGTCGCGGATGTAGCAGTTTCGCGGCAGGGCGTCGATGGCGAGGACGTTAAAGGCGTAGTTGAAGAATAGCAGATGCCCGGTGGCATCGGGGATACGGGTCCAACCGGCCTCGGTGAAGAAGGATTCGATGTCGCGATCAGCAGCTGGTTCGCCGTGGTATTGCGGCTGGCTGATGGCGAAGGAGATTTGCCCATCGGACCATTCGATCACGGAGGTGAGATGCACATCGTCTTCAAAGACCTCGTTGGAGGCCAGCCATCGTTCCAGATACTCCAAAGGAGTCGCGTGAACGATGCCGATCTCGTTTCGGAAAGGCGGAATGGCTGGATCGTCCCGCAAATTCACTTGGGCCACGGAAGTCACCGCCGGGATCAGCCCAAATTTGGGAGGCACCGTGATCTTGATCACACGACCGGCCTCATCGTCGAATTCCACGAGATGCTCGGTGCCGCAGCGCAGTCCGGTGTCGGAATTCCGAAACTCCTCAAATGTCTGCCCGGCCTGTCTCAGGATTTCGAGTTCGCGAGCCAGAGCGCACGCTTGTTCGGCTTCGTGCGCGGCGCGAGAGGCCCGGTCACTCCCATCGCCCGTGCCGTCGTGACGGCAAAGGTCGCGTAATCGGTGGTGGAAGGCTTCAAGCGAATGGCCTTCGTCCCACGATTCGGAGTCTGTTTTTTTTCGGAGTTCACGCTGCCGGAGGCTACGACGAGGGGGCTCGCGAGTCAATCGTGGTGATGAGGCTCGAAAGTCGCGAAGCGTTTTGGAGTGCGCCGGCCCTCTAATACTACACGCCAAAGAAGCTTATCACCTCATCAAACTGCTCAAGCTCTTCAGGTGTTATCGGCTGATCCTCGAGCAACCTGCCAGCATGGATAGCACGGTTACGAGCCTTGCTCAGCTTTTCCATGTTTGTCAGCGGAAACCCCGGACTCTCATGCAGCTTGAGAAGCTTCACATAGTCCATCATGACCCTAAATCCAACGTTGTTGTCTTTTAGAAGCTTCTCATCGACGTCATGATCAAGCAGCCATTGAAAAAGAAGCATTTCAGATATCGCTCCAGCCAGAACAATTGCTGTCCTGTGGCTTCCACTCTTTAGACACCTTTGAAAGTCAGTGTAAAACTCTTTGATCTGATTTCGAAAACGTGGGGTGTTTGAACGCAAAACAACTTCTCCTACTGGCGCTACCTCAACCAATCGTCGTGGTAATGGGACAGGAAGCGCATGCAAAACTTGCCTCGCAATGCGCACAAAAACCACCCCCTTAGCTGATTTCAACAAATGCTCACGGACTTCCTTGATGTTGAAATACCAAATCAAATAGCTTGGGGTAACCAACAACTGCTCTGCCTGCTCCTTCAAGACTAGGGGCTCGGAGAACCCTTTGTGTGGGGTTGGCTGTTCGAGTATCTTCAGGCGAAGCGTGCTATCATTGCCTGGCATTAGGACCAGCGAGCCGCTTGCCATGATTTGACCGTGCTTCATAGGCTCCAGAAGCTTTCCAAGCGCAGGACATTTGTGCCCTTTAAAGCGACGGTTTAGAAAGCTCTGTAGATCAGACATCGTGAAGTTCGGCTCAATGATTAAACAAGAACGCCGGTGAGTTGATCAAGGCCCAAGCCAAGTCCTGCGCGGCGGTTAGGCGCTTGTTCGTGAGCTGTTTGGCGCTCAAATCGGAATCGCGGCGGAGTTGGATGAGTTTGGGGTCGAGGACGATGGGGTTTTGGGTGTTCACGTGCTTCGTTTCGAGAGCGATGAGCTGGGGATCGATGGGGAGGGGCTTTTTGGCGTTCGCCAAGGTCTTCTTCTGGGTTTGGTAGTCGCGGAATTGGTTGAGGAAGTGGGCGGCGAGCTCGGCGTTTTGCTCGGGGGTGCGTTTGGTGGCTTTGAGGGCATCGGCGACGGCTTTGGGGACGCCGAAGCGGATCGTCGGGCTGGTGGTGACCCAGAGGCGGAAGCGGCCGGGGTTGTATTTGCCGTTCTGGAAGTTGCTGGTCATCTGGATGCTGAAGCTGGTGCCACCTTCATTCGTGATGGGCTTTTCGAAGGTGAAGATGGCTTCGTGACGGAAGCCGGTGTCGGGGCTGACGGCCCAGCCCTTGTCGCGATTGCCTTTTTTGAGGGCTTCACCAATCGGGAAGCTGTTTTGCTCGAAATCGGCTTTCGGATTTTTGAGCGTTTGGGCCACGCCGGAGCCGCGTTTGCGTTTCGCGTCGGCGGCGTCGGTGGTGACGACGAGTTCGCCGAGGACGAAATTGCCGTCGGGCGCCAATCCGGGGCCGTTGGAGGGCAAGCGGTCGTCGGGGAGCATTTCGAGTTTGATGCCGGTGATGCCCTGGAGGTCGGTTTTGCCGAGGAGGAGGTAGTTTCCGGTGCTTTCTTTGCCTTCGGGCAAGGGGGTGGCAAGGAAGCTGCCATCGGGCAGGACTTCGAGCTTTTCGACGCCACCGGCGCGTTGGACCTTGAGATCGAGCGGATGCCATTCGGTGGTGAGATCGAGGTAATTTTCCCACTTCGGCTGATTGGCGGGCGCGGTGTCAAAAGCGGCTTTCACCTTGGCTTCGGCGGCTTTGATGGCGGCGACGCGTGCAGCTTCCTTTTTGGCGACCTCAGGGGCGATTTTGGCTTTGTAGGCCGTGAGCTCGCTTTCGGCGGCTTTGATGGCCAAAACGCGATCCTGCTCGGCTTTGGCGATGGCGGGCTTTTGCTCGACTTCCTTGGCCTGGAGCGTGGCGGCGAGCGTTTTGTGCTCGGCATCGAGTCCGGCCATGCTTTCGAGGGCGGCGCTGATTTCCTTCTCCGTGGCGTGACGGTTCAGGATGCGCATGAAGACGGCGTCGATGAGCTGTTTGTCGTCTTTGATCTCATTCGTGAGCTTGGCGATGGCGTTGGTGGGATCGCTGATGGCATCGCCGACCGTGGGACCACTCATCAGAGCCATGACGGGGCCGAGATTGACGTCGTTGCTGCGTTCGCACTCGCAGACGGATTCGCGAGCAGGGCGGCCGAAGTTGGTGAGGAAGCCATCTTGCAGTTTGATCTGCGCATCGGCCAAAGCGGCGGCGCGGGTGCCTTTGGGCACGCCGGGGATGTTGGGCATGCTGCCGGTGACGGCGAAGACGGAGTCAAAGAGCACCTCGGCGGGCAAACGGCGGGCTTTGGCGTGGCTGTAGTTCGTTTTGTCGTCCTCGTTCCATTTGTTGGTGCTGAGGCTGAGATTGTAGGTGCGGCTGGTGGCCACGAGTTTCATCAGGTGGCGCACGTTGAAGCCGCTCTGGATGAATTCGTTCGTGAGGTATTGCAGCAGCTCGGGATTGCTCGGCGGATTGCCGGCGCGGATGTCGTCGAGCGGCTCGATGACGCCGGTGCCGGTGAGGTAGCCCCAGATGCGGTTGGCGTAGCTCATGGCGAAGTAATCGTTCTCCGGGCTGGTCATCCAGGTGGCAAACTGGTCGCGGCGGGTCGTGGCGGCCTTGCTGACGAGTTCGGTGTCATACGGCACTTTCGGCGCGACGGGCTTGTTCGTGCGGAGGTGGAGCACGTCGCCGTCTTTTTTGTCGGCGACGATTTCATACAGCGGCTTCGCGCCTTCGACGGCGGTGCCGCCGATGGTGGCTCCTTTGGCCTGTGGATCGCCTTTGAGGTCGATCTGGGCAAAGTAGGACGCCGTTTCGTAATACTGATCCATCGTCCACTTCTCGAAGGGATGGTCGTGGCACTTGTTGCAGTTGAATCGCGTCGCCAAAAACAGGTGCGTGGTGTTTTCGACGAGTTCCTCCGGTGTGCGCACGGTCTTGAAGTAAGCGGCGGCGGGATTGTCCTTGTTTGAGCCGGTGGCGGTGACGATGCGATACGCAAAGCGGTCATACGGCGTGTTGTCGGCGACTTGCTGCTTGATCCACGAGCGCAAACCGGCCGCGCCTTCGGTGCCGAGGAATTTGGAGTTCACCTGGAGCATGTCGGCCCATTTGTTGGCCCAGTGTTCGACGAAGTCGGGATTGCCGATGAGCTTATCGACGACCTCGCCGCGCTTCGTGCGGGTGTCGCGTTTGTCGGCGATGAAAGCGGTGACTTCTTCGGGCTTCGGCGGCAGGCCGGTGAGGTCGAGGTGGATGCGGCGGAGGAAGTCCTCGTCGCTGCACAGGCCGCTTGGCTCGATCTTCATGCGCTGCCACTTCTGCGCGACGAGTTCGTCGATCTTGTTCCAAGTCTCCGGCTGCTTCCACGCGAAGCCGGTGCGGTCGCCCATGACGGTGATGGTGGTGGCGGCGTAAGCGCCTTCAAAGCGAGCGAGGATCGGTGCCTCACCGCGACGCAGACTCGTCATGAGGCCTTTCTTGTCAGCTTCAATGACATCGCCGTTGCCGCTCTCGAGGAAGGCCTCGGCGGTGACGTCTTTGACATAACCATCGGCATAACGAGCGATGACGCGGAGCTGCTGACGGCCGCCGATGCGCTCGATGACGGGATTTTTCGGCGACAGCTCGATGCTGGTCACTCGCGGCGTGGAGAGGTTCACCTTCGCGCCCTGGCTGATCCACGCTTTGAGCGATTCGTAGTAAAGCTCGCCCGGCACGGTGAGCTGGCCGCCTTCATGCGGCACGGCACCGCTGGCTTTGAGCAGCATGAGCGAATGCTCCGGCGAGGCGACATTCGCACGGCGGCTGGCGAGTTCGTCGGCATAGGCGAGCACGTCGTAAATGGGATCGTAACCACGCAGCGAGAGCTTGAAGCCCGCTTTGCCTTCCTTTGCGCCGTGGCAGGTGCCTTGATTGCAACCGAGCTTCGACGTGATGGGCATGATGTCGCGGACGTAATCCGGCTTCAGCGCCACATTCAGGCCGCTGACATTCGCGGGCACACTGGCGGTGCGACCCATGAAGCTGATG
>CAXNGR010000108.1:0-8679 GCA_964201265.1 Verrucomicrobiaceae bacterium | reverse complement strand
GGCCGCCTCTTCCGCGTGCTTGGCTTTCAGCCGAAGCTGACCTGTGACAATTCAGATGTGATCCTGCATTCGAGCCGAAGCGGAGAAGCCACAGTTCTTTTTGTCATCAATGACCGGCGTGAGGCCGGGACTTATGTGGGTCAGCACGGCCTAGTTCGAGAGAATGGCCTGCCAGCCTCCACAACGATTAACCTTGGGCCTGAGAGCGTGAATGTTTACGACCTGACTCACAGCTCGTTTGTTCTTCCCAAGCGCCATGACGATGGACTCATGATGCCTCTGAATCTCGGCCCTTCAGAAGGCCGCGTCCTATTGCTCTCATCTTACCCCTTGCTGGAGATGAATCTCGAATTGCCAGAAACAGCCACCTGCGGAAATGTCGCGGAGGCTCGCATAACCCTGAGCACCAATGGTGGCAGGCCCATGCCGGCGGCGATTCCAGTCGTCGTGCGCATTCGCGATGCCGATGGTGCGCCTGCGGAATGGGATGGTTATCATGTCGTGGAGGACGGGGCGTTGACCCTGCGGCTCGAACTGGCCCGCAACGAAACACCGGGAACATGGGAAGTTCACGTTCGCGAACTCGCTTCGGGGATGGAATCTGTGAAGTGGATGAAGCTGAGCCGGTGAGATTGTTGGCAGAATTTCTTCTCCCACGCATTTGACTGAAGTTGTCCATCTCAGTGTGAGTGTCATTGGAGAAACAGTGCATGGGCGGCAAAAAAAGACTGCTGGACTCGGTTAACTCAAATCCTCATCTGCGCCCTTTCGCCAGAGAGCGATCTGTGGGTGCATGCGCATGACATTATCGACATCGCTGAGGAGAATCCGGTTTTGCGCTTCTGCCTCGCGCACTCGTGCCTATTCGACAAGGAATGCCGCGCGGGAATATGTTGACCTGTGCGGCCGAATTTTTGTTCAACAGCCTCCAGCCACATCACTGGCGAGATCATCGTCATTGTTGGCGGGTTTACGGCGTGTCAGATCGTCGAGATGTTAGCAGGCCGACTCCCATGGTGATGATGCAGCCGAAGAGGCTGAACCAGATGAAGGAGACGATGGGCGCGGGCTTCACGGCGGTGAAGAAACCATTCTGATAAAGGTAGATGCTCAGCAGTCCGATAAAACCCGCGAGGCAGCCTAGAAGCGCACCACGGGTGTCAGCACGTTTTGTGAACATGCCGAGGAAGAAGAGTCCCAGCAACGGGCCGCCGATGAGGCCGATGACCGTGTTGACGGACTCGACCAAGTTTCCGGGCATGACGGAGACAGCGAAAGCGAGCGCCATGACGAGGAAGCCGTAGCCAACGGTGATCCAGCGTGCATTGCCGACCTGCTGCGCCTGCGTGCCTTCGGGCGCTTTGGAGAGACGTTGTTTGAAATCGACCACGGTGGCTGAGGCGAGTGAATTAAGTCCGGCGGAGATGGTGGACATGCTGGCGGCGTAGATCGCGGCGATGAGCAGGCCGGGAAGTCCGGCTGGAAGCTGAGTGACGACGAAGTAGGGCAGGATTTGGTCCTCTTTGGCGATCAAACCGGAGGTAAGCGGATCGCCGTGGATTTTGTAAAAAGCGTAGAGCACGAGGCCGGTGCCGTAGAAAAGCACGAGGACGGGCAGGACGAACCACAGTTTGATCCAAAGCGAGCGCTGGGCCTCCTTCAGGCTGCCAGCACTGAGGTAACGCTGCACAGACACCTGATCAGTGGCCATTTGCACCAAGTGCAGGAAAGCGCCCGCGAGCAGGAGGGACCAGATGTTGACGCGCTCGGCGATGCTGAAGGAAAAACTAAGGTCCAGGCGGCCATCCGTCACCGCCGTGTCCCAGACACCCCCGAGGCCGCCGGGAATCTTCCCCAGCGCCACCATGACGATCAAGAGCTGGCCGCCGAAGAGGACCATGAGCTGCATCACGTCCGTCCAGATCACCGCCCGCATGCCGCCTAGCGCCGTGTAGAGCGTGGTGAGCGTGCCTGAGGCGACGATCGTGATCCAAAGCGGAATGCCAGTAACTTTTTCCAACGCGAGAGCGGGCGCGTAAGTCGCAGCCGCTAGCCAGAGTGCTACACGAAAGATGAACAGGCCTGAGGCGAGCAAGCGCACGGGAAGGGCGAAGCGCTCTTCGAGAAACTGATACGCGGTGTAGAAGCGCGACTGGTAAAACTTCGGCATCATCCAAATCGCCGTGAACGGCGTGGCGATGAAGAAGGCGAGTACGACGTAGGCGAAGCCGAAGCCGTTCTTGTACACATCCGCCGGCCCGGCGAGGTAGCTGATGCCGGAGAACAACGCAGCCAGGATCGACATGGCGACCAGGATGCTGTTCATGCCACGTCCGGCGAGAAAGTAATCCCCCAGCGATTTGGCCCCTCTGGCTGAAAACAGGCCCACACCAACGGAGGCAGTGAGATAAACGCCAAAAATCGTGTAATCGAGCCAGGAGAAATGGGTCATGGGACGGAAGGATAGTGAAAAGAACAACGTGTCCGCAATGCCGCATTTCCTGGTTTCTTTGTGTTTCCAGGGGATTGAAGGAAATGACGGAAAGTTTTCTGCCATCTGCCACGACTCATCAAGCGAACGATGGCCGCCCCCATTCCAGCCTCACTGCCTTATGCCGACACGAAGCCGGTGGGCCATGCGGATTTCTATTTTGCGGTCAATGCGACCTTCCGTTTCATCCAGCGTCATCATGGAGAAGGGGCGCTGATCAAATACTGGCAGGATCTTGGCCAGTCATACTATCAGCCAGTGTCCAAGCGCTGGAGCGAGCTTGGATTCGCTGGTGTAGCGGATTACTGGCGGGCCTTTTTCGCAACGGAACCCGGTTCGGAGGTCGAGGTGAGTGAATCGCCGGACGAGGTGCGGCTTGAAGTGAAAACGTGCCCTGCCATCCGGCATCTTCGTGAGCACGGCCGTGAGATTGTGCCGAATTTCTGCCAGCACTGCTTCTTTGTGAACGAGGCCATTGCCGGGCCTGCGGGAATGACGGTGCGCGTCTGCGGCGGCAATGGACGTTGCACGCAGCGTTTCATGAAGGCAGCGGCGGACCTGCCGCCGCAGAACCTGGAGGACATCGCCACGGCATCATGATCGGCTGCTACGATTTCTGCGGGCATTACGAGTGGACGTTCGAGTGGCTGAACCAGCTCGGCGGTCACGCTCTGGTGAGAGCCTACTGGGACGAGGCGATTCATCAGGATTCACAGTCGCATGCCTCGAAGGTGATCCGCGAGAAGGGTTTTGAGGGCATGAAGGAATATTGGGGGACGACGCTGGCGGATGAGGGTGCCCTATACGAGCGCACGGTGACGGAGGATGTTTTTCGCATCGACATGCACGAGTGTCCCTCGAAGGGATTTCTTATCCGCAACGGCCTGGAGCAATACCGCGATTACTGCGACCACTGCATGGGCTGGATCGGCCCTTTGATGAAAGAAGCAGGCTTTGTCGTCGATCATGAGCACAACCACTGCGGCCAGTGCTGGTGGGAGATGCGGCGAAAAAGCGACACCACACCTGCGAGCGAGCCTGGAGATCTCAGCGGCGGGCATGACGTGCGTCTGCGACCCGATTGGAAATCCCCTCACACCGACCACTATGAGCGCTCGACTGATCCTGATGACAAAAAGGCTGTTTCTTAGCTGGCTGCTCATTTCCAGCGCTCATGCGCAGTGGGAGGCCCTCCCTCCGCTGCCGGAGCCCAACGGTGGCGCGTTCTGCGGTCCGGCAGAGGGAAAAATTGTCGTCGTGGGAGGAACGAACTGGGAGGGCGGGAAGAAGAACTGGCTGAGGAGTGTGTATGCCTTTGATCCTGCTACAAAAAAATGGTCCACACTGCCCGCATGGATCGATCGCCCAGTCGCGTATGGAGTCAGTCTGCCACAGGCGGCTTCGTTTCAGTTTTTGGGAGGCAGTGATGGTGTTCGGTCGCTGAAAGCTGTCGGTACGGTCAATGCAGCGGGTGCCAAGCTTCAACAGGTGCCAGATCTCCCTTCATCCATCGTCTTAGGTTCAGGAGGCGTGGTGGATGGCAGTTTGATCATCGTTGGTGGAACCGATGATGCAGCCAATGTCTCTAGTGTCAGCCGCTTTACCTACTCCATCACTTTAACCGACGGAACTTGGGGAGTCCGCCCACTCAGCGTGTTTCCTGGCAAAGCCTTCATGTCGGCGGGTTCCACGGCGACAAACGGTGAACTACTGGTGTTTGGGGGCCTCAATTGGAATGAGAACACGAAGACCATCGAAAACACGACGTCGGCGCATGCGTTCTCACCCGCCAAGAATGCCTGGCGTGTGTTGAAGCCGTTGGAAGTCGCCAATCGTGGTCTCAGCGCTTTGGCGCTCGATGATCAGCAGATCTACCTCGCCGGAGGCTTTCGCGATGACTTCACCGCTGACGCTGTCATCTATGATGTGAAGACGGATAGCTACCGGGAGGCCAAACCTCTGCCTTACGCTGCCATGGTGGCTCTCGTGAAGTGCGAGGGCTTTGTCTATTGCATCGGCGGCGAGGACAAGATGAAATCTCGCACCGACAAATTCTTCCGCATCCCTGTCGCAGAGCTGTTGAAGTGATTTTTATTGCGCCTCTTTCGGAGCGACGCGCATCTTTTGGAACGGAACGCTCTCGCACACGGCGAGGATGAGATCTTGGAAGCGGTCGCCCGAAGCGCGAGTGCGTTTGACGATGGCCTCGACGGTTGGTTTGTCAGAATACTCGATGCCGCGCCCCAGAGCGTAGGTGAGTAGATTCTCTGTGAGGTTCTTCACAAATTGCTCGCTCATGTCGCGAACGAGGATCGTGCGCAACTCCGCTAGATTTTGGAAGGTCTGGCCACGAACGAGGCCGCCGGAGGCGTCGATAGGCAATTTTTTCTCCTGATCACGCCAGCGACCGATGGCGTCGTAATTTTCAAAGGCGAAGCCCATGGGATCGAGAAAAGCATGACACCCTGCGCACGAGGGATTGCTCCGATGCTCGGCGAACTGCTGACGCAGCGTGATCTTGGATGAGCGGGCTTTTCTTTCATCCAGCGGCGGCACGCCACCGGGAGCAGGAGGTGGCGGGGTTCCGAGAATTTGTTCCAAAAGATATTTGCCGCGTTTCACTGGCGAGGTGCGCGTGGGGTTGGAGGTGAGAGTGAGAATGCTGCCGTGGGTGAGGATGCCGCCGCGTGGCGTGCCTTGGAGCGACACTTTTTGATACTTGTCTCCCTTCACGCCATTGATGCCGTAGAAGCGTGCGAGCTTGTCATTCATGAAGGTGTAGTCGGCGTTGAGGAACTCGATGACACTGCGGTTCTCATGCAGGATGTGATCAAAGAACATCTGAGACTCTCTTCTCATGAGATAGCTGAGGCCGCCCTTCCACTCTGGGAAGGCGCGGATGTCGGGTGAGGCGATGTCCATGTCACGCAATTGCAGCCACTGTCCCGCGAAGTTTTCACCGAGGCTGGCACCGCGCCAGTCGGCGATCATGCGCTTCACCTCGGCAGTGAAGTTTTTGCGCAGCTCACCTTTGGCGGCAAGCTGCAACAGCCGTTCATCCGGTGGCGCGGACCAGAGGAAATACGATAGCCGCGAAACAAGGCTGAACTCATCCACGAGCGCGATGCTATGCTGAATCTCCCCTGCTGGCTGCGATTCGGCCCGGTAGAGAAATGATGGGGAAATCAGCATGCCTCGTAGCACATATTCGAGTGCTTCGATGGGTGGGAGTCCTTCCTTCAAGGCCAGCGTGGCAAAGCCCTGCCACTTGGATTTTTCCTCGTCGAGCATCGGGCGGCGAAAGAGCCGTGCACCTAGCTTTTCCACCAACAGGGGAACTGCGGGCGTAGCAATGCCGCCACCTGCATCCACCGGCCCTTCAAGAGTGAGCTGATGCAGCCAGAAATTGCGGTCCTGGCGTGTTTTCTCGTCGTAAAAGTCGTTCAGGAACCACACCTGGATCTCATGCCTTCCCGCAGGCAATTCTGCCTCTGCCTTGAACCACTGAGGAGCTTGGTTTTTGGCAGTCACTGAGAAAGAACCGGCGTTTTTCCCGGCAAGACGCACATCAAATTTTGCTGGCTCGCCACCCGCCTGCTGAGCACCGGCCTTGATGGTGAAGCGATATTTCCCTGGCTTGGCGATTTCGATGGGATGCTTCACATAGCCGCTGCTGGCGAGTTGAATGGCACCTGTGTCACGACTGGAGTCCCCTTCGCCACGCTCGAAGTCCTCACCGCTGAGTTTCATCGAAGGCAGGCCTGCGGCTTTGCCATCCAGCAGCCATTGCACCAGACGCGTTCCTCGCGGAGGCAGCAGTCCGAAGGGGCCTTCGACGTTGATCTTGTCGAGCGCCAAGTTGCGGTCGCGTTTTTCAGGATCGGGGTTCTGCGGGTCGCTAAAATCGTTCAGGAAGCGCACCACGATCTTATGCTCTCCGCTGTTGAGCGTGATTTCTTTTTGAATGGTCTGCCAGGGGCCTTTTTCGCCATGATAACGCGCAGTCACATCAAACGTGCCGAGTTCCTTGTCATCCACGCGCAGTGCGAGCTTGGCCGCGTCCGGTCCGGCCTGAGTGGCCGAAACCCGCAGCTTGAGCACATAGGTGCCGGTGGCTGGCGCGGTGAATTTGGTCGCTGCATCGGCGTCGGTGTGAAACCAGCGCACGTCTTCCCATTCCTTGGTTTCACCTTTCTGGTTCCAGAATTTCTTCGCACCAAGCTCAAGGTCGATGCGCTCCACCACGGAGGTGTCGAGCGCCTTTTCAGCCACAGTGTTCGCAGCACGGATGTATTTCTCCATCAGCAGTGGCGAAACGGTGAGCACGTCGCCGATGTTGTCGTAGCCGTAGCCGGTGTCGTCCGGTGGAAACTGGCTGGCCGGACGCGTGTCCACCCAAAGCAGATCGCGGATGGTGTTGTTGTACTCATTGCGATTGAGCCGACGCATGGTGACGTGGCCGGGATCAATTTTCTGAGGATCAAACCAGAATACGGTGCTGTCGATCCAAGCGACGATTTCATCACGCTCAGGAAGGGAGGGCTTGTCTTTCTTCTCCGGTGGCATCACATGCGTGGCCAGTTGCTGGCGTGTGTGATCCCACAACACCTTGTCGGCGATCAGCTTGGAATACTCGGGGTACTCGTCCAAGGCGAAGTCGCCTTTGTCAGAGGCGTCGCCATGGCAGTCGTAGCAGTACTTTTGCAGCAGCGGGAGAATGCGCTGATGGTAGGCTTCTTGGCCGCGTTCGGCAGCGGTCAGTAGGCAGGGAAGGGCGATGCACGCGAATGTGAGGCGTCGGAGCATGAAAAAGCGGGGTTTAGGGGCTAGAAAGGTTACGTCTAGAAAGTGTCCCTGATTTCGGCGAATCCAACGGCGCATTGTGTGGGATTTGCGGTTGCAACACGGCGGTCCCGAAGGAAGAAAACAGGCTCATCTCCCAATCGCATGTCCCAATCCGCCCTCGAACTCGGCAAAGCCTTCCTCACTGAAAACGCTCAAAAAAACGGCATCATCACCACGGCCACCGGTCTGCAATACGAGATCCTTCGTGAGGGAAACGGTCCGAGTCCGAGGCTGAAGGACACCGTGGTGGTCAATTACCGTGGCAAGCTGCTCAATGGCGTCGAATTCGACAGTTCCTACCTGGCCGGACGCGAGCCGGCGGAGTTTCCGCTGAAGCGTGTGATCAAGGGCTGGAAGGAGGGCATGCAACTCATGAAGGAGGGGGCGCATTTCCGCTTCTTCATCCCGTCTGAGCTGGCCTATGGCAAACGTGGTGCCGGAATCGACATCGGGCCGAATGAAACGCTGATCTTTGAGGTGGAACTGCTGAAAGTCTGGGAGGACTAGCCACGATTGCTCTGCCCTCATGAATCAAATCGACCTCAAAGACAGAGTAGCCATCATCACCGGCGGTGCGCGCGGCATAGGCTTCGCCATCGCGGAACGCCTGCTGCAATCCGGCGCTCATGCCTGCCTCTGGGACGTGGATGCAGCGGCGCTCGATGCTGCGAAGGCGGAACTCTCCGCTCTTGGCAGGGTTCACACCGCGACGGTGGACATCACCAGCATGGCTTCGGTGGATGCGGCCGCAGCTTCAACCATCGGCGCTTTCGGCAAGATCGATATTCTTGTGAACAACGCGGGCATCGCCGGAACGAACGCCAAGACCTGGGAAACAGACCCAGCCGACTGGCAGCGTGTCATGGCGATCAATCTGAACGGCCCTTTCCATTGCTGCCATGCCGTGGTGCCGCACATGCTCAAGAACGGCTACGGCCGCATCGTGAACATTGCCTCCATCGCTGCCAAGGAAGGCAACCCGAACGCCGCGCACTACAGCGCCTCGAAGGCGGGCGTGGTCGCTTTGACCAAGTCGCTGGGCAAGGAACTCGCCACCAGTAACATCATCGTGAACGCGGTGACGCCGGCGGTGATCGAGACCGACATCCTGAAGCAGCTCACGCAGCAGCACATCGACTACATGCTGTCGAAGATTCCGATGAACCGCTTTGGCAAGAAAGAGGAAGCGGCGGCCCTCGTCGCCTGGCTGAGTTCGGAGGATTGCTCGTTCACCACTGGTGCGGTCTTCGATTTGTCCGGTGGCCGAGCGACCTACTGATCATTTCGGCCAAATGGCCGCGTAATCAGAGCATGTCCCTGATCACCGAAGAAAACGCGAAGCC
>CAXNGR010000107.1:0-8725 GCA_964201265.1 Verrucomicrobiaceae bacterium | reverse complement strand
CGTGCTGATCGGCGAGACGGACACGAACGACATCTATCTTTATAGAGACACAAACGGCGACGGCGTGAGCGATGAAAAGAAGCCGGTGTATCAAGGCGGACCGCGTGGCGGCAATCTGGAGCATCAGCCGAGCGGCATGACGTGGGCGCTGGACAACTGGATCTACACCGCGGTGAACAATTACCGTCTGCGCTGGAAGGACGGCCAGCTCATCAAGCAGGACATTCCCGGCAATGGCGGCCAGTGGGGTGCGACGCAGGATGATGAGGGCAAGTTCTGGGTGGTGAACGCGGGCGGTGAGAAAGGCCCGCTCAATTTCCAAAACCACATCCTTTATGGTCAATCGCTCGCCCGCGGGCAGTTCGAGCCCGGCTTTGAGGTCGTGTGGCCGGCGATGGGTCTGCGTGACTATCAGGGCGGCCCCGGCAAGTCGCGCGAGGACGACACGCTGAACCATTTCACGGCGACCTGCGGTGGCGAGATCTTCCGAGGCGATCAGTTGCCCGCCGAGCTGCGCGGCAATCTCTTCTTTGGCGAGCCCGTGGGCCGTCTCGTGCGCCGCACGAGCATCGAGGTGAAGGACGGCATCACCATTCTGCACAATCCGCATCCGCAGAGCGAGTTCCTCCGCAGCACGGACGCGTGCTTCCGCCCGGTCGATATGAAAACCGCGCCCGACGGCACGCTCTTCATCTGCGACATGTATCGCGGTATCATCCAGGAGGGAAATTGGACCAAAGAAGGCAGCTACCTGCGCAAAGTGATCCTGCAGCACAGCATGGACAAGATCATCAACCGCGGCCGCGTGTGGCGGCTCGTACATGACACGACGAAGCCCGTGCCCGCACCGAAACTGCTCGATGCCACGCCCGCGCAGCTCGTGGAGACGCTCGCGCATCCGAACGGCTGGCATCGCGACACCGCGCAGAAGCTGCTCGTGTTGAAGCAGGACAAAAACGTCGCGCCCGCGCTCATCGCGATGCTTCAGAAAAACAGCAGCGACCTCGCCCGCATCCACGCGCTGTGGACGCTCGAAGGTCTCGGCGCGCTCACCAGCGATCTCGTGCGTGCCGCTTTGAAGGACGCATCGCCCGTGCTGCGCCGTGCCGCCATTCGCGCCAGCGAATCGCTCGCCGATGAGACGCTCGTGGCTGACATCACCGCTTTGACGAAGGACAGCGATCCCACCGTCGTCATCCAGGCGCTGCTCACCGCGAAGCAGATGAAATGGAAGGACCACGCGAAGCTCATCAACCTCACCGCGCTCAGCACGCCCTCGAAAGGCGTCAAAGAAATGGCCGGGCAGATGCTGAACAGCCAGATCAGCTTCCCACGTGAGTTCAGCAACGCGCAGAAGGATCAGATGCGTCGCGGTCAGGCCATTTACCAAGAGTTGTGCTTCACCTGCCACGGTCTCGACGGCAAAGGCACCGCCATTGATGGACTCGCGCCCGGCATGACGCTCGCCCCGGCGCTCGCCGCCTCAAAGACCGCCATGAATGGCGATCAAATCCTCCGCGTGCTCCTCCACGGCCTCAGCGGCTCCGTGAATGGCAAAACGTATCAGGCGCAGATGATCCCGATGGCGAACAACCCCGACGAATGGCTCGCCGACATCGCCAGCTACGTGCGCAAGAGCTTCGGCAACAACGGCCGCTTCATCACGAAGGATGATGTCGCCAAACTGCGCAAAGAACTCGCCACGCGCACCACACCGTGGACCATCGAAGAACTCAAGCGTACCGGCCCGCAGCTCCCGCTGGAAAATCGCAGCGCCTGGAAGCTCACCGCCAGCCACAACGCCAAAGATCTCGCCCGAGCCATCGACGGCAATCCCGAGACCCGCTGGGACACGCACACCTCGCAAACGCCCGGCATGTGGGTGCAGATCGAACTCCCGCAACCCACCAACATCGCTGGTCTCACCCTCGACACCGCCAACTCGCGCAATGACTGGCCGCGCGGCTGGAAGATCGAACTCTCCCAAGACGGCCAAACTTGGGACAAACCCATCCTCGAAGGCCAGAGCGAAAAAGTCAGCACCACCGACTTCCTCTTCCCCAAGCCCGCCAAAGCCAAATTCATCCGCATCACCGACACCGGCAGCACCAAAGGCACCTTCTGGTCCATCCACGAACTGGACGTGCTGGAGCCGGCTCCGAAGGTGGCGGGGAAGTAGGCGCGTGATCTCTCGGTTGAGCGATGATTCATGTCGGCGACGTATGTTCAGCCATGAACCACCTCACCGACTACGAACGCGACGGCGTCGTCCTCATTCGCAGCTTCCTCAGCGCTGAAGAAGTCGCCGCCGTGCGTGCCGAGCTGGATCGCTACATTCGCGACGATCTCGCCAGCAAGCCGCTGAACGCCCGCACACTCGAAAAGGACGAAAAAACCGTGCGCAACCTCTGGCGCTTGGAGGAGCACAACGACTTCTTCCGCGCCCTTGGCGAACGTGAGGAGATCAAGGCCCTCATCGCCCCGCTGGTGCATGGCGAGCCTGTTTTGGTCGGCGTCGAGACCTTCAACAAACCGGCCCGCATCGGCTCCGGCGTGCCGTATCATCAAGACAACGCCTACTTCTGCCAAACGCCGCCAGACATGCTCACCGTCTGGATCGCCATCGACGCCGTCACGGAGGCGAACGGCCCCGTTTTCTTCGTCAAAGGCTCCCACAAAGGTGGAATGCTGCCCACCAAGCCCAGCGGCGTCCGCGGCAACAGCATCGGTTTGGCCGAAACGCCCCATGTGCCCATCGAAGAGCAGTTCTGCGCCCTCCTCGCCCCCGGCGATGCCACCATCCATCAGTGCGAGACCATTCATCACTCCGCGCCCAATACGACCGAGCACTCACGCCTCGGCCTGCTGCTCGTGTATCGCGGTTCCCACACGCAAACCGACCCGAAGCTCAAAGAAGCCTACGCCGCAGCAGCAGCTGCCACGCCACCGGCATGAAGCCGAACCGTGATCCCTTTGAACCGACTGCCACGTTGCCGTATTCGGAGTTAGCCATGAAACACGCGATCCTTCTGCTTCTCCCCATTTCAACTCTTCTCGCTCGTGACATTCACGTCGGCAAAGAGGCACCGACAATCCATGCGGCGATCAAAGCGGCACAACCTGGCGACACGATTCATCTAGAACCGAAGGTTTATCGTGATTACGCGGGCTTTTACCTGAAGAAGGGTGAACAGGGGAAGCCGATCACGCTGGATGGGCATGGGGCGACGCTGGAGGGCAGTGATCCGATTGATCCGGCGAAGTGGCGTGAGGTTTCGCCGGGATTGTTTGCGAATGATGATCTGCTGCCGGGACTGAGCGATGCGGCGATTGGCAGATGGTTTTTCCTTTTCGATGGCAAAATGCAACTCATGGGTCGCACATCGAAGGGGCGGAGTGCGGCGCTGAAAAAGCCGGAGGAGCTGCAAGCGGGCGAGTGGACCTTTGTGAAAGACGCGAGTCGTGAGAAGCCGCCGTCGAAGGCGATTTACGGCACGTTTTACCTCAAACTGGCTGCCGGGCAGTCGCTGGCGGAGGCGAAGGTGTTTGCGCCGATGCGCAGCGCGGGTGTGCAGTTCGGCGGAGACAATGCGCACCTCGTCATCAAGAACCTCACGGCCACGCATCCCTACAACGACGGCTTCAACATCCACGGCGACTGCCGCGACGTGGTCTTTGAAAACATCCGCGCCATCGAATGTGGCGACGACGGCATCAGCGCCCATGAATCAGCACAGTATCGTGTGGATGGCTTCATCAGCATCGGCAACAGCACGGGCATTTGCGATACAGGGACGGCGCAGACGAGCTACAACCGCGTCTTCATCGCGGATTGCATAGGTTTTGATCTGTACTTTCTCGACAACGGTCGCTACAAGCTCACCAATGCTGTTATTTTTTCGAAGGCACAAAACCCCTTCACCGTGACAAGCCGTGAGGACCAGCATTGCGAGCTGGAAATGGACAACGTGCTCTTCCGTCGGCTCGTGGAGCCGCGAAAGGCACTGATCGCCAAAACTACCCTCGTGCGGGCGAAACGACTGACCCTGGAGAACATCACTTTTGATGCCCGTGGTGAGTTGCAGCATGAAGGAGCTGCGGATGTGGCTGAATTGATGAAACTCGTGCCGAAAGACTACTAGCCATGAAACATCTCGCCTTAGCCTTTCTTGCTCTGCTTTCGCCTCTGCTCGCGCAGGAAAAATACGCGCCGATGCATCGGCTCACCTGGGAGGAGTATGCGGGCACGCTGGCGCATTGGCGGAAGGCTTTTCCGAAGGTCGCGGTGCTCGAATCGCGTGGGATGAGCGGGCAGAACATGCCGGTGTATTTGCTGAAGATCACCGATCCGAAGGTGAAGAGCGTGGATAAACAGGTGTGCCTCGTCACCACGCTGCACAGCGGCCCGGAGCGCACGGGCACGACGGGCGCGATGGCCTTTGCGGAGTGGTGCCTGAGCGATGATCCGCTGGCGGTGGAGACGCGGAAGAGGCAGATCGTGCTCATCATGCCGTGCGTGAATCCGCTGGCGATGTTTTACACGGATCGCTTTCGCAATGAGCACGGCATTGATCCTTACACGGGCACGGGACGCGTTGGGAAGATCTGGGATGTGAAGTCTTTGACGATCAACAAGCCGGAACAGGCACCGGAGCTGGCTGCTGTGCTCTCCGTGATCGACGAATACCAGCCGGAGGTGCATGCGGATCTGCACGGAACCGGTTTGCAGGAGTATGCGCAGGACCAGCTCGGCTCGCGCCGCATGTATCAGGGCCAAATCATGACGGAGGTGACGGGCGGGGCGTATTCGAATTACGCGCTGCGTCCGTGGGACTGGCGGGTGACGGAGGTCATGATCGCGGCAGGCAAGGAGGCGGGTTTTCCATCGGATCGCTTCGAGGCGGATGCGCAGCGCACGTTTTGGGGGCCGGAGCTGGCACCGCTGGGCAAAAAGCTGTGGCACGGCATGCCACTCTTCTATTCGGCGCACTACGGCTACGCGAAGTATCACACCATGGTCATCACGCAGGAGGTGGCGTGGGAGCAGAGTCTCGTCGCGCGGATGAAAGGACTCGTCAAAATTGGCAACGAGGCCTGGCTGGATGAAAAAGCACAGGGTTATCCGGTGAATCGCATGAGGCACTTCGTCGGCCATTTTGTCACCGCGTATGGCCGAAACGCCACGGAGCGTCGCGCGAGCCGCGTCGAGCTGTGGAACCTGCAAAGCGAGTTCGCGCTCGGCTTTCTCTATCCGCAGACGGTGGGCCGCGAGAGCCTCGTGGTAGCCACGACGGCCTCGGCGAAGAAAAAGATCGTCGCGAGGGAGTTTCCCGAAGCGGTGAAAAAGTTCATCGCGGCCGGTCCTGAGCTCAAAGTGGCGATGGAAGCACCGAACGAGCAACTGCTCGCCGCGACGACCGATACGACGATCACAAAGGGCATCGGATTTCGGATGCGATTGCCGTATCGAGCACCCACGAAGCTCGATGTGCGGCTCAACGGTCGCGCTTTGAAGGCTGCTGCTGCGGACGGCTATGAAAGCTGGTTCGCGGATGGTTTCACGCAGGTGCAGGTGAATGTGCCGCCGCAGAAACTCGCGGCAGATGGCCTCTACTTCATCACCTGCGCCTATGAGCCTGATGAGCAACGCCCCAACGGCTGGATGCCGCCCGCCGAGGTTCGCAAACTCTACGCCACCGACAAAGCCGATGCCACGCCCGCGACCTTCGTCGATGTGGCTTATGGGCCGCACTTTCGACAGACGATGGATGTGTGGCTGGCGAAGTCTGCGAAGCCAACGCCGGTCGTCTTCTACATCCACGGCGGCGGCTGGGGTGCACAGGACAAGACGGACATTCACCAGCATCTCGATGTGCGTGCGTTTCTCGATGCCGGCATCTCCGTGGCCTCGATCAACTACCGCTTCCTCGCCGATGCGAATGCCGCGAAGGTCACTCCGCCGCTGCAATGGCCGCTGATGGATGCTGCGCGGGCCTTGCGGCATCTTCGCTCGAAATCCGGCGAGTGGAACCTCGACAAAACACGGATCGCCGCGAGCGGCGTGAGCGCCGGTGGCTGCTCCAGCCTCTGGCTGGCGATGCACGACGACATGGCAGATGCGAAAAGTGCCGATCCCATCGCCCGTGAGTCCACGCGGGTGCTTTTCACCGTCACGAAGGCACCGCAGCCCTCGCTTGATCCGAAACAGCTCGTCGAATGGATCCCAAACAGCGAATACGGCGGCCACGCCTTCGGCTACATCGGCAAAACGCGCAAAGAGACCTTCGCGCCCTTCCTCGCGAACCGGGACAAGCATCTCGCCGATCTCCGGGAGTGGTCACCGATGTCCCACGCCAGCGCCGATGACCCTTTTGCCGTCCTTTTGACCACCAAAGAAGACAAACCACCCCTCAAAGGCGAGCCGCAAAAAGACCCCACGCACAGCGCGGTGCTTGGTTTGATGCTCCAGGACACTTTGAAGCCCCTCGGAGTGAAATGCGAGGTGCGGCATCCGTTCGATGGCAAACCGGAGACGACGATGCAGAAAGTGCTGATGCAACATTTGACCTCATCCAAGTCATGAACCGTGTTTGGCTCTTTTTGCTTCTCGGAGTGCCCGCACTCGCTGCGGACATCTCCGGCATCTGGATGATGGGGCAGTCGTTGTGCGATGGTTCGGAGTCGCTACCGGTGGTTTCCACCGAGGGCTCAACGTGGGGAAATGTTATGTTTGACCGTGGCGTGCGGACGTGGTTGGCGAAGGATAATTCGGGGACGCCGGAGAAGAGGCCTGACGAACTGTTTCAACTCGTGCCGCTTCGGGCGACGGTGAATGGCGGGCTTGGAGAGACGGTGGCTAATGGGATGGCGGATCATCTTTCCGCGCGGCAGAAATTGCCCACGAGATACCTCGTCGCATGCGCGGGGCAGGGCGGGAGGCAGATTCAGGAGCTTTCGAGCGCGGATTTGTCAGTGGATGAGCGCACGCCGGAGTCGCGACGGCATGGAGGCGGGTACTACAGGACGAGTTTGGATGATGCGCGGCGGGCGAAGGCTCTGAGACCCGATTTTCGCATCGAGGCGCTCTACTGGATGCAGGGCGAGGGCAATGGCGGGCCCACGGGAGGCATCGTGCCGACACGTTGGGATGTGGAGATTCCACGCCAGGAAGGATTGAAGTGGTATCGCGATCAACTCATCGCGTATCGGCAGCAGTGGTCGGCGGATCTGTGCGCGATCACGGGGCAAAAAGGCGAGTTGCCGATGTTCACGTATCAAACGCTCGGTCCGGCGGGTGAGGCGCAGCTCATGGCAGCGGATGCGGATGAAGCGATTCATCTCGTGGGGCCGCACTACGCGGTGCCGAGTGCTTTAAACAGCCTCTACCCGCCAAATCGTCACGGCGATGCGATTCATCTCTCCGCCGATGGCGAGCGCTGGTGGGGCGAGCAGGGGGGAAAGGTGATGCATCGCGTGTTGCATGGAAAAGAGGCCTGGCAGCCGTTGCGACCTCGGAAAGCGGTGCTGGAGGCAGGTCGCGATGGTGTCGTGATCGAGTTCACCGTGCCGCGACCGCCGTTGGTGTTCGATACGAGCTTTCTCGCGAGGCAGGAGTCAGCGGTGGACGGCGGTTTCAGTTCGTTGGCAGGCTTTCGCGTGCATGGCGTCGTGCTGAAGGCGGTGGAGATCGCTTCACCGATGAGTGTGCGGCTTCGTTTGGCCAAAGCATTGCCTGCGGGTGAAAAATGCCGCGTGAGCTATGGTTATCCGTTCGCGACGGCGCTTGGCACGATTGCGGCGATCCAAAAAGCGGCAAATGGCGATGAGGAATTGGTGCTGACACGAAGTTTTGCCAAGGAACTGAAGCCGTTGTCGGATGAAGGGGCGTTTTTCGTGACGAACACCTCCGGCGCAAACACGCGCGTGCCGATCCGCAGCGTGCGCGAGGAAAAGTGTGTCAGCTTGCTGCGCTACGAGCCGCGTGAACTGCGCAATGGAATGCCGTTTGCCCTGGGCCAGGCAGTCGTGGCGCAGCGGTCCTTCAGCTATGGCAATCTGCGTGATTCTGACCCCGAGAAGTCCGTTTACACCTTTGGCGATGCCACCTACGGCACTCGCGCCGGGCAGGCTTATCCGCTTTGGAATTGGTGTGTGTTGTTCTCGGATTTCGACGTTGAAGCGCCATGAGAATCCCAGTCCTGCTGTGCCTGCTTGCCAATGCCGTTTATGGGGAAACGATTGATCTCGGGCAGCAGCGTGAGTTGTTCGTGGACGATCATCTCATCGAGTCGAAGTCCGGCGTGATTTTGAAAATGCACAAGCCGCAGGCGCAGGATGTCGCGCTGGTGTGTGACGCGCCTTGGGAGGGAAACACGTCGGGCTATTTCACGTTGCTCCAGGATGGCGATCTCTTCCGTTGCTACTATCGTGGCTCGCATCATGGCGAGCCGGGAGGCAGGCCGAGCCATTCAGGCGTGACCTGCTACGCCGAGAGTCGCGATGGCATCACCTGGACGAAGCCGAAGCTGGGGCTTTTCGAGTTTAACGGTTCGAAGGACAACAACATCACGCACATAGGCGATGGCTGCGGCACTTTTGCCCCCTTTCTCGACACGAACCCGAACTGTCCGCCCGAGTCTCGCTACAAAGCGCTGGCCACCATGGGCAATGACGTCGAGCGCAAAAAGAACCCGGCCCTGCAAGCCTACCACTCCGCCGACGGCCT
>CAXNGR010000106.1:0-8743 GCA_964201265.1 Verrucomicrobiaceae bacterium | reverse complement strand
GAGGCTCACAAAGCCCTGAAATGGCACGATCACGTGAAGCTCTCGTCGGTGCAGCGCACGCTCACGTTCGAGCGTCGTTATCCGACGAAGGAGGAGGTCGCGTGGGCGGAGTCGGTGAAGGCCCGAAGGATCAAGCCGATGAGCACGAGTCGATATAGCACCTACAGCACCGTGCTCGCCTATGCCTCGCCAGACATGCCGCCGACGCTCGACGTGATCGTGCAGACGCACCGCATCGGCGACCTCGCCGTGGCTGCGATGCCGTTCGAGGTGTTTGCGGAGATCGGTCTCGAATTGAAGCAGCGCAGCCCCATCCAGCCGCTCATGAACATTTCCATCGCCAACGGCTCCCACGGCTACCTGCCGACGCCCGAGCAACACAAGCTCGGCGGCTACGAGACGTGGATCGGCGTTAACAAAGTGCAGCTCGACGCCTCCGTGAAGATGGTGAACGCCCTCGTCGAGATGCTCGGCGAGCTGAAAGCGAAGAAGCCGTGAGCAGTTTCTATGGTAGTTGCTCCTCAAAACCGTCTTCGATGAGACGTATTGACTCCATGCCTCGTTTCTACTTTCTCATCGCTTTCCTGATCTCGCCGTTGGCCGCTCTACACGCTGAAGAAGCATCTCCCATCGAGATCACGGACCGCGCAGTCGTCTTCAAGCACACCAGCACCGATCCCAAAGACCCGGCGAATACCTCGGGCTTCAATTTCGGGCCGAGCGTGGCGGTGCTGCCGGATGGACGAGTGATGGCCGCGTGGTTCTCATCGCCATCGGAAGGCGCGGAGTCGCAGCGCATCATGCAGGCGTTTTCAGCGGATCAAGGCCGCACCTGGGGCGAGGCGACTCTTTTGCAGGACTTTGCGGGACGCGCTGATTTTGATCCGTCGCTGTTTGTGGCCGGAAAAGAGACCTTTTTCTTCTTTTCGGCCTTCACTCCGCAGATCGACATCTACTTCCGCCGCAGCAGTGATTCCGCGAAGACTTGGAGCGAGCCGGTGAAGCTCAATCAGCCGAATCACACGACTCGTTCCAATGGCATCCAGCTTTCCACGGGCGAGCTGCTTGTGCCGCTGCACACGCGAGGAACCAAGGCCGGTGGCGTGATGAAATCGAGCGATGGCGGCAAAACTTGGGCGCGATTCGGCGCAGTGGCGAATCCCGCAGGCCAGGGCGGCGAGCCGACCATCGCGGAGACAAAATCCGGAGCCATCCACATGATGCCGCGCACCAAGGACGGCCAGCTCTGGCGCTCCATCAGCCGAGACAAAGGCGAGACGTGGTGCGCACCGGAGAAGACCGGCCTCACCTCCACGTCGAGCGCCTCCCACCTGCTCTGCACACGCGATGGCAGACTCGTCCTGACCTACAATCCCGGTCCTGATCCGCACCGGTTTCCATTGCTCATTCGCATCTCACGCGATGAAGGAGTGACCTGGAGTGAGCCGACCTTGCTGGCCGACCGACCAGAAAAAGTGGGCGGGTGGTCCATCTGCTATCCCACCCTCGCCGAACTCGCCGACGGCACGCTCGTCGCCATCTGGGCACAGCGCAAAGCCACACGCACTGAGCTGTTTGCCGACATCCACTCGGCACGCATCGTTTTGAGTAAATAAGCCACATGAAACTCGCCTTTTGTTTACTTATCACACTTCTGCTCACTTTGCCGGCGATCTCGGCAGAGCCCGCAAAAGCGGCTCCAGCGTTCGCCGCCATGCAGAAGGTCGAAGACTACGCCTATTACGCGGGCACGGGCCAAGTCAGCCACCCAGACCGCCAAGTCGAGGCACTGAACCTGCCGCGTGCCGTGCTGGAAAAGCTCCACCACCAAAACGCCGGGCGCGTCTTCCGGCTGAAAGCAGCGTGGGAGCGCAAGTGGGCGGCAACAGACTGCTCGTGAATTGCGGTTCACCGCATCGTTCTACTTTCACCCTTCCCGAATCAGCCCCATGAAATATAGCCTCCAGATCCTCGCCGCCTTTCTCATCACTTCTCTGGCGGCTTCAGCCGCCGTAGCGGCACCGGAATTGACCTTGGTCGAGGCGGGTGTGTCGCGGATGCCCATCATCGTGTCGCGGGATGCGCCGCCCTTTACCCGCCGGGCCGTGGGTGAGTTGGCGGACTACATTGGCAAGATCAGCGGAGCCAAGCCGGAGATCGTGGAAGGCATTCCAGTTCCGGCTCCAGAGCAGGCCATCTGGGTGGGCTTTCAGCCGGGATTGAAAGAGGTCTTTCCGAAGCTGGACTTCGACTTCAAACACCCCGAGGAGATTCTCATTTCCTGCGATGGAAGGAACCTGGTGATCGCCGGGCGAGATCGCTGGGATCCGAAGCGTATGACGATCAAGGATCGCAACGGCAAGGAAATCGTCGGCGTGCAGCAGGAATACGGGACTGTGAACGCGGTGCATACTTTCCTGCAGGATCACCTCGGCGTGCGCTGGCTGTGGCCTGGCGAGTTGGGCGAAGATTTCGTCAAGCAGGCCACCCTGCGCTTCAAGCCGTTCACGGTTCGGTATCATCCGCAAATCCGCGGACGGCAGTTCATATTCATGGTTCATACCCTGGAAAGAAGTTCACCTGGAGGCGAATGGACCCGGCACCAGCGCTTGCAGTTGGATTCGCTCTTCATGAATCCGGGGCATCCCTTCAGCGACTGGTGGGATCGTTTTCATGAGACCCATCCCGAATACTTTGCGTTGCAGCCCGACGGCACCCGAGGCACGCCGGGCGGTCGAACGGCCAAGCTCTGCAAATCAAATCCCGCTGTTTGGGAGGAGTGGATGAGAGACGTCGAATCGCAGATGGCGGCGTATCCCGACCGCCTCATCTTCGGGGCAAACGCCAATGACGGCTGGACCTACGGGTATTGCACCTGCGAAAACTGTCGTGCCTGGGATGCTCCCGGCGGTGCGGCGTTGATTCCCTGGGTGCATAAGAAAGGAACAAAACACACCTATCCGGCGATGGCCGACCGGCAGATCAATTTTGCCAACACCCTCGCACGCCGACTGCGTGAGCGCTTTCCTGAGCGGGACGATCTGCTCGTCTCCGCCCTGGCCTACGGAGCGTCGAGCCTTCCGCCTGTGGCCGCAAAGCCGGAGGCAAACGTGATCGTCTCCGGCGTATGGAGCTTCCACAACCAGCCAAACGACGGGGATCGCGAATCTTTTGTCCAGTGGAGCAAGATCGCCCCGCGCCTTGGCTGGCGTCCCAACCTGACCTCCAATGCCGGGTGGAAGGCCGGATTTCCCAATTCGGCACCGCGCCGAGTTATTGAAGACCTGCGCTTTGCAGCCGATCACGGTGTCGTTTCGTTGGCCATGGATTGGATCTTCGACGCCTGGGCGAGTCAGGGGCCGCACTACTACATGCTCGCGCAGATGGCCTGGAATCCCTATGCCGATGGCGAGGCGATCCTGGCTGACTATTATCAATGCGCTTTCGGTCCGGCGGCGAAGACGATGACCGGTTACTGGGAGGTCATCGGCGATGCGGCGACGCGGATCGGATACGAGAAAGCACCGGAGCGGGAGGTCTGGAACAAGGCCTTCTTTGATGACGCTTATGCCCGACTCGATCAGGCGGCGAAAGAAGTGGCCGGCGTGGAGGAAAAATACGGGAAGCGCATCGCCTTCGTGCGCGCCGGCTTGGATTACCTGCGCCTGCTCCGGGAGATGGAGCCGTTTATCGACCGGATGGCCGCGACGAAAGGCAAGGACCCCGCTGCCAAGGCCGCCGCGCAGGCAAAGTGGGATGAAATCTGGAAGGAAATCAGGCTGATCCCCAAGCAGCATCCCTTTGCCATCAGCGGCTCCTACGTCACGCCGGGCAACAAGTATCTGCAAAAATACAGCCCCGATCAGACGCTCGAGACGCTCTTGGAGGATAGGCCGGGATTTAGGTGAGCAGCAGGAAGATCCCCAAACGAGTGAATCACCCCGTTCCATTTCACACCCCACATCCAAGACCCATGAGACACTTCAACCAAACATGAAAATCACCTTCATGCTAGCCAGCGCCATTCTTGCCTGCTCGATCAACGCACGCGCCGCCGATCTCGTAATCGCCTCCAAGGACTCGCCACCTTTGCCGATCATCGTCTCTGCCGACGCTCCGCCGCGCATGCGGGATGCGGCGGAGGTGTTGGCGGGCTACATTGAGAAGAACAGCGGGAAAAAGCCGCTCGTGATGCTCGGAGCGTCGTCTCCAGCGCCGGACAGTGCGATCTGGGTCGGCGTGCAGCCGGAAGTGAAGGCGTTGTTTCCGAAGGTGAGCTTCGAGTTTGGGAATCCCGAGGAAACGCTCATTCTCGCTGACGAAAGGCATGTGGTGCTGGCGGGGCGCGACCGCTGGAATCCCGCGCACATGGAGGCGAAGGGCCGTCTGGCGATGAAGACCGGCATCCAGCAGGAATACGGCACGGCGAACGCGGTGTATTCGTTCCTTCAGGAGCAGCTCGGCGTGCGATGGCTCTGGCCCGGCGAGGAGGATGTCATCCCGCGTGAACGAATCACGATCGCGCCGATGGAGCGGCGGTATCATCCGCAGATCCGGGCGCGCGGCGGCATGCTGGTGAAGGCTTCGCTCGGTGACAACAAGGAGACCGGCGAGGAGCTGTGGTCGCGCTTTCAGCGGGTGCAGCTCGACTCCATGGACATGAACGGCGGGCACGGATTTGGCGACTGGTGGGAGAAGTATGGCGAGGCGCATCCCGATTACTTCGCCGCCGCGCCGGATGGCAGTCGCAAGGCGGTGAAGCCGAGCGTGAGCAACACGAAACTCTGCGCCTCGAATCCCAAAGTGTGGCAGCAGTGGCTGGAGGACGTCACGGTGAAGCTGAAGGCCGATCCGCTGCTGCGCGTGATCAATGTGTCGCCCAACGACGGCTACACCAGCGGGCACTGCACCTGCGCGGGCTGCCTCGCGTGGGATCATCCAGCGGGCGAGAAAATGGAGTGGAGCTTCGGCGGCGGCGTGAAGTATCAGGGCGTGTCGCAGACGGATCGTGATGTGCGCTTTGCCAACACGCTCGCACGGCTGCTGAAGCAGCGCTTCCCGGATCGCGAGCTGTTCCTGCTGCTCAATGCCTACGGTTTAGCCCGCAATCCGCCCATCGGCGTCGTGCCGGATGAAAACGTGATCATTTCCAGCGTGGCGAACTTTCACATGCGCTCGCCGAATGAACGCACACTGCCCATGCAGCAGCACGCCGGCTGGGCCAAGGTCGCGAAACACCTCATGTGGCGGCCGAACATCGGCAGTCCGGCCGGCCTGAGCTGGGGCATGCCCGATGTGGCGATGACGCAGGCGGGCGAGGACTTCCACTTTGCCGCCGAGCATCACTGCCTCGGCCTCTACTTCGATTTGTTCTGGCTGCACTGGTCCACGCAGGGCCCGCACTACTACGCGCTGGCCCATCTCGCCTGGGATCCGCAGACCGATGTCGCCGCGCTGATGGACGACTACTATCAACGCGGCTTCGGCCCCGCCGCAGCGGACGTGAAGGCCTACTGGCAGCTCATGGAGCGCACGCGCATGGAGTTCGTGGCCGCCGAGCCCAGCCGTCATCGCGCCTTTCATCTGCCGCGAAAATACACACCCGAGCTGTTTGCCCGCGCCCAATCGCATCTCGATGCCGCTTCGGCCAAACTGGCCGCTGCCGACGAAAAATACCGCCGCCGTCTCCACTTCATCCAGTGCGGACTCGACTACGCACGCCTCGTGGCCGACACTCGCGCCGCCATGGAAAAAATCGAAGCCAGCAAAGGCAAGGACGACGATGCCAAAGCCCACGTGCTGGCGAACTGGACCCGCGCCGCGCAAATGAAGAAAGACTTCCCCGAACATGCGATCAACTGGTGGGCCGTCTTTCGTGAACCCACCGGCACCGCCGACAACAACAAACGCGTCATGGGCCTCCACCCCTCCGCCCCGCTCAGCGGCCGAACGCTCAAGGAGCTGAACGCACCGGGGCTGGAGTGAGGCCATCTCTTGAGTCCCCACGCCATGAACCATTTCACCTGCCTTCTCATCGCCTGTCTCCTGCCAGGTCTGGCACTCCTCGCCGCCGAGAAGCCGATCACGCTCTGGCCCGGCGGCGCACCTGGAGCACTCGGCACCACCGCAAAGGACATCCCGACCCTCACACCGTATCTGCCAGCCAAACCGACCGGCGCGGCGATGCTGCTCATCCCCGGCGGCAGCTACAGCGGCATCTACGAGGGCCAAGCGGAGTCCTTTGCGCTGTGGCTCAATGAGCACGGTTTGACCGTCTTCGTGCTGCGTTACCGACTCGGCAGCGCGGGCTACCGCTATCCCGCGCAGCTTCAAGATGCCATGGAGGCGATGTTTCACATCCGTGGCCATGCCGAGAAGTGGAAGATCGACCCGAAGCGCATCGGCGCGATGGGTTTCTCCGCCGGCGGCCATCTCGTCTCCACGCTGATCAATCGGCCTGAGGATGGAATCATCGCTGGTCGCGATTACAAGATGAGTTCACGCCCCGATCTCGCCATCCTCTGCTACCCGGTCATCAGCATGATCACGAAGCCGCATGCCACCTCGCGGAAGATGCTCCTCGGCGACTCCCCGGACGAAAAACTCGTCCGCCAGACCTCCAGCGAGCTGCAAGTGAAGCCCGGCCTTCCGCCCGTCTTCCTCTGGCATACCATGGAAGATAAAATGGTGCCCGTGGAGCACGCGCAGCTCTACGCTGCGGCTCTGCATGCCCATGGCGTGCCTCATGAGCTTCATCTCTATCAACACGGCGACCACGGAACGGGCCTGATCGGCACCGAGCATCCGTGGTTCGCGGATTTGCTGTTTTGGCTGAAGGGACAGGGGTTTGTGAGGTAGATTGTGCTGGCATGTCGGTATCAAACTGGATAAAAGGCGAAGTCTGATTCTCCTTTGTGTCGATCATCGGCCACATCTTTATCCTATTGTTTCTGTTGATGCTCAGCGGAGACATCGCCGCAATTGCAGGGCATCGGGCTCAGATATTAAAACTTCCGGCAAGCAGCCTCGCCACGCTCACGCCGTTGCTTGTCTTTAGTGTGTATGTGCTTAGCGAGTTCCTGGCGGTGATGCGACGCCGTTCCGCGCGTTGGATTCAGAGCCTTGTTCTTATCCCCATCATCATTTATCCAGCGGTGATTTATCAAGGATTCAGCTTCTCCATCCAGACACCTGGAAGCTTGTCATCCATCGAGCTACAACGTTTTAAAAAGCAGTTTGGGGTTCCCGTTGTCATGCAAAGTACCGAGGTCACCTTTGAAGTTACCGTCGCGAAACGGGATTTCCGCCCTGAAATGGTTGAGTGGCTGAGTAAAAACGCAGCAACTGTGCGCAAAGAGCCGTGACTCCCACCGCAAACTTCACCTCTACCAACACGGCGACTCGGCACCGGCCTCATCGTCACGCAGCATCCTTGGTTCGAGGATTTGCTCTTTTGACTGAAAGCGCGGGGGTTTGTGAATTAGATTGGGGCTGACAAATCATAAAAAAAAGTGGATGATGCCGAGTCATGAACATGTTCCGAGAATTCATGCTGCTACTCCGAAACACGGCACTTGTCACAGCAGCCGTCGTTCTCGGTTTCATGGTGGGAGGAGCCATCGGCATCCCTGGCTGGTTGCAAGGATTCTGCCTCCTGCCAGCGGGTTATCTCTATTTCCACCTCTCAGAAGTAAAACCGCCCTCCAAGCTGAAGATCGTGGCGTTCATGCTGGCAGTTTCTGCCATATGCTTTGTCTTCCATGTGTTGTTCCCGAATGTCCCTAGTGGCTGGCGAACCTTTGCTTTTTTGATGCTGGTCATGTTTGCTCCAATTCAACGTGTGACAAACTGGTTGGAGCAGCTTGGTCAAAAGTGGGCGCAACGGAAAGGTCGATGACACATCCCCACCTCCCTCGCGTTCCCAGCGCACCATGAAACGCACGCTGAACTGCCTCCTCCTCTTCGCCCTCTGCCCTTCGCTCTTTTTGCCCTCCGTAGCCTTGGCGAAGGAGGGCGCAGCGAAGCCTCACATCATCTTCGTCATGGCCGATGACATGGGCTGGGGACAAACCGGTTATCGTGGGCATCCGGTGTTAAAGACGCCGAACCTGGATGCGATGGCAGCAAATGGGCTGCGCTTTGAGCGGTTTTACGCGGGAAATCCGGTGTGCTCGCCTACGCGGGCCACGGTGCTCACGGGACGCACGAACGACCGCGCGGGCGTGCTCTCGCATGGCTACGCGCTGCGCTTGCAGGAAAAGACCATCGCACAGGCGCTGAAGGGCGCGGGCTACATAACCGGGCATTTCGGCAAGTGGCATCTCAACGGCCTCAAGGGACCGGGAGCGCCCGTTTTGAAGGACGACCCGCGCAACCCTAGTGCGTTCGGCTTCGATGAATGGGTGTCGATGACGAACTTCTTCGACCAAGACCCACTCATGAGCCGCATGGGCGAGTTCGTGGAGTTCAAAGGTGACTCTTCTGACATCGCGGTGGGCGAGGCGGTGAAATTCATCGACAAGCATCGCGCCGGGGAGAAGCCGCTGTTTGCCATCATCTGGTTCGGCAGTCCGCACAGCCCGTCGAAAGCGCTGGAGGCCGACAAGGCGGCGTTTGCCTCGCTGAACAAGACATCGCAGGAACACTACGGCGAGCTGGTGGCACTGGATCGCGCCGTGGGCACGCTGCGCCAGAAGCTGCGCGACACCGGACTCGCCGACAACACAATGCTCGTCTTCAACAG
>CAXNGR010000105.1:0-8792 GCA_964201265.1 Verrucomicrobiaceae bacterium | reverse complement strand
CGGGTGACGATCAGTGCGCCGATCATGGAGGAAAGCAGACCGATCATGAGCGTGATGGCGAAGCCTTTGACCAAACCGCCGGAGATGGCGAAAAGAATGACCGCTGAGATCAGCGTGGTGATGTTTGAGTCGGCGATGGCGGAGAAGGCTTTTTCATAGGCGGCATCCAGCGCGGCGGACAGGGTCTTGCCGGCCTCCATTTCCTCGCGCAGTCGCTCGAAGATGAGCACGTTCGCATCCACGGCCATGCCGATGGTCAAAACGAGACCCGCGATACCGGGCATGGTAAGCGTGAAGCCAAACAGCGACATCGCGCCAAACAGAATCGACATGTTGATGACCAGACCGATGATCGCCACGATGCCGGCGAGGCGGTAGATGAACAGCATGAAGCAGGTGGTGATCAGCAGCGCTGCGATGCCCACCCACTTGCCCTGGTCGATGGAGGACTGGCCATAGGCGGAGGACACGGAGCTTTCTGAGAGGATTTTCATCGGGTTGCGCAGCGGATTGTTCAGCAGCGTGGCCAGCGTGTCGGCCTCCTGCTCAGTGAAGCCCTTGCTGCCACCGGAGATCTCGGCCGTGCCGCCGAACTGCTGCGCGTTGAGCGAAGGGGCGGAGTGAATCTGGCCGTCCACAATGATGGCCATCTGCTTGCGGTAATGCACCGCCGCCAGCTCGTCGAAGCGCTTCGCGCCCTCGCTGTTGAGCTTGAGCACCACCTTGTTGCCCTCGGCGTCGAACACGCGGAAGGCATCGGCGACGATGTCGCCCTCCAGGTCCGGCATGTCGCGCACGAGCTCGGAGGTGGCCAGCACGGTGCCATCCTTGGCGGTCTCAGGCTCACGGTAGGCCATCTCTGTCCAGCCCGGCTCCTTGATACCGCCACGCGCCTTGATCTGCTCCAGCTTGCTGCGGCCTTCAGGATGCACGCGGCGAAATTCGAGATGCGCCACCTGCTGGATCTTGTCGCGGACGTCTTTGATTTCATCCGTCGAAATGCCCGGCATCTGGATCACCACGCGGTCCGCGCCTTCTGGCTGCAATGCGAGGTCTTTCTCACCCTTGGGGTTGAGACGCTTTTCGAGAATGTCGATGGCCTGCTGCACATCCGAAGGAGTCACCGCCCGTGCCGAGCCATCCGCGTTTTTGCCCGGCTCGAGTTTCACGATGAACTCGCTGCCGCCTTGAAGGTCGATGCCCAGCTTCAAACCCAGTGCGTTCACCGTGTACAACGAAGCAAAAGCCGCGAGGGCGACGAGCAGCGTGCCGGTGAAGCGCTTGGTCTTGTGAACGGCGGTGCCCACATAAAGGAGCAGCAGCAGCAGGATCGAGGCACCGACAAGGAAGGTGGCGTAGGGGTTCATAAACGGGTTGGAGGGAGGTTGGAAATCTTCAGGCGGCTCTCATTCAAGCCTCGGTCGCTTCGACGACATCGGACTTTTTCGTCACAGCGGCGATCTTGCTGCGCTCAAACTCGACTTTCACATTGTCGGCGATCTTCACCATGACCGTGCGGTCCTTCACGCTGGTGATGATGCCATGCACGCCGCTTTCCATGACGACATGGTCGGCCACTTTCACACCTGCGATGAGTTTCTGATGCTCCTTCATGCGCTTCTGCTGAGGGCGGAAGATGACGAAGTACATGACCACGATCATGAGGATCGGCAGCATCATGGGACTGCCAAGGATGCCCCCCTGGCCTCCGGCGGGTGCGGCTTGCGCCAAAAGAAGGGTATTTTCGAGAAGTGTGGAGGTCATGATTCGAGGCTGGCGGTGGAGTGCTTGTATTTCGCGATCACCTCAGCCCGGAACTCGGCGAAACAACCCTGTTCGATCGCTTGACGTGCCCTGGACGTGAGGGACGCGTAGAAATGCAGGTTATGCAGAGAAATCAACCGCAAACCCAGAATCTCCTGGGCCTGCACCAAATGGCGAATGTACGCCCTTGAAAAGCCCCGGCAGAGCGGATGCGTGTCCTCGGCGAGATCGCGGAAATCCTTGGCATGGCAGGCATTGCGCAGGTTCATCATGCCTTCGTGGGTAAAGGCGGTGCCGTTCCGCGCCAGCCGCGTGGGCAAAACGCAGTCAAACATGTCGATCCCACGCGCGATTAGCTCGATCACCTGCGGCGGCGTACCCAGTCCCATCGCGTAGCGGGCCTGATTCGCGGGAAGCAGCGGCGTCACCCATTCGGCGATGCGCATCATGTCTTCCTCCGGCTCCCCCACGCTCAGGCCGCCGATGGCGTAGCCGTCAAAACCCATCGCCACGAGTTCACGGGCCGATTTTTTGCGCAAATCCTCATACACACTGCCCTGCACGATGCCGAAGTGCTGCTGCGCCCCGCCGCCCGTTTGCGGCTTGTGTTCATCAATCCACGCCCGGCAGCGTTTCGCCCAGCGGAGGGTCAAATCGAGGCTTTTGGAGGCTTCTTTGGCCTCACAAGGATACGGCGTGCATTCATCAAACAGCATCGCGATGTCCGATCCAAGCGTCGCCTGGATCTCCATCGACGTTTCCGGCCCGATGAACATCGGCGTCCCGTCGAGATGGTTTTGGAAGTGACAGCCCTCCTCCTTGATTTTGCGCAGTTTCGCCAGCGAGAAGACCTGGAAGCCGCCGCTGTCCGTCAAAATGGGCCGGTCCCAGTTCGCGAAGGCATGCAAACCGCCCGCCGCCTGCATGATCTCCATCCCCGGTCTCACAAACAGATGGTAGGTGTTCCCGAGGATGATCTGCGAGTTCAGCGCCCGCAATTCATCGGGATGCATCGCTTTCACCGTGCCCTGCGTGCCCACGGGCATGAACACCGGCGTCTCCACCACGCCATGCGGAGTCGTCAGCCGTCCGCGACGGGCTTGGGACGAAGGATCGGTGGCGAGAAGCTCAAAAGACATGGGACAGCCGGAAAAAGGGCGCGGAGTCTCGCCGATGTGCCTCTCAGACGCAACGTCGCCTTGCTCATTTCTACATCGGGCACGATGCGGACACTCTGGCCAGCCTTAGGGAGTTTTTTTCGTCGGAACGCTTGCGGCTAGGCTGCACGTTCCGCCTTCATCATCAGCCAAAACACGGCCGCGATGATGTAGAGCGCTCCGAACCCGCCGAGCACTGCATTCCAGCCTCCGGCGTGTGCGAGCAGCCACGGCACGGCGATGGGGAAAGCCGCCGCACCGAGGTTGCCGCACATGTTGGCCGTCGCGCTCACGGTGGCGACATGAGGACCACCGAGACTGATCACCGTCGCTCCCAAACAAGGATTGGCCGTCGCCGCGCAGAGCATGCCCGCGCTGATGACCAGCACCGCCATCTCCGGTTGCGCGACGAACCACGCGCTGAAGATCAAACCCGCGCACAGCAGCAATGCGATGGCGCTCAGCCCCTGACGCGCGAGACGCTGATTGCCGGTCCAGCGCAGCACACCATCCGACAACACGCCGCCGAACATGCAGCCCGTCACATCGGCGAGCAGTGGTAGTGTCGTCAGCCACCCGGAGCCGATGATGGTCACACCGCGTGCTTCTTGAAGATAGGTGGCGAACCAGCTCGCAAAGAAAATGTAGCCCGCCGCCCGACAAAACTGCTGCGCACAAAGGCACCACATCGCCGGACTCGTGATAAGCAGCCGCCACGGCACAGCTCCCGGCTCATTGGTCCCAGTGGTCCCATGCTGACCTATCAACTCGCGCTCCGCTTCATTCACCGCCGGATGCTCCGAAGGCCGGTTCCGAAACCAAACCGCGAACCACAAGGCCCACAGCAATCCCGGCACCGCATACCACACGAACATCCAGCGCCAGCCGATACTCACGACGAGCCAAGCCGTCAGAGGGGCCGCAACGATGCTGCCCACCGACATGAAGCCGCTAAAAGCACCCGAAGCCGAGGCCTGCGCCGTGCGCGGAAACCAGCGCGCCATCACCGTCGTGCCCACCGGCACCAGGCCCGCCTGCGCCACGCCCATGAAGGCCCGTGAGCCGATCATGACCGCCAGATTCCCCAGTGCCAATCCCGCCGTCGCCAACGACCACAGCACGCCATACAATGACAGCGCCCAGCGCGAACCCATCCGCTGCGCCAGCATCGCCGCCGGGATCTGACACAGAGCATAGGGCCAAAAAAACGCACTCATCAGCATCCCCGACTGCTCTTTGGAAATGCCCAGCTCCGCGCGAATCGTGCTCTCCGCCGGCCCCACGCCATTGCGCACAAAATAGGCCAGCGCCGCGCCCGCACAGATGCCAGCGAGGACGATGAAACGGGTGCGGGTGGGCTTCATGAGCGGAGGATTGAAGTCTTTAAGTTAAGAGGCACTGCCGCAGATTCAGGAAAGCCGCAGATGCCTTGCCTTAGCTATTCAATCTGTGGTTTTCCTGAATCTGCGGCAATCAGTCTGGGCGGCCCTTAACTCAGCGCCATTGAGTCGAGAATCACCAATCCGTCACCGCGCCATCGGGGCTGAATTCGCGCAGGACGATCTCCTGCTGGAAGGGATGCTTCTTCACCTCGGCTTCGTTGATGGTGATGCCAAGGCCGGGTTTGGTGTTTGGGCGGACGATGCGGCCTTTGGTTTCGACGGTGAAGCCTTCCTCGACCACGTCCTGACGCCACGGCACGTCGTTGTGCACGGTTTCGCAGATGATGTAGCTCGGCTGGCTGAAGCCGAACTCGAGCGACGCGGCGGTGCTCACTGGCCCTTGCGGATTGTGTGGAGCCAAAGCGATGCGATGAGCCTCGGCGAGTGCGGCGATGCGTTTCGCGGCGCTGAGGCCGCCGCAGTGCGTGATGTCGAGCTGACAGATTTCGACGGCACGTTTTTCAAACATATCCTTGAAGTCCTCTAGGTTCGTCACACGCTCGCCGCTGGCCACAGGCGTGGTGAGCGCGGCGTTGATCTTTGCGAGGCCATCGACAGCCTCCGGCCAGCAAGGCTCCTCGAAGAAGTAGAGGCCGAAATCGTCGAGCACCTTGCCAAACTTCAGCCCCATGGCCGGTGAAGGCCGCGCATGGCAATCGACCATGATGTCGATGTCCGGCCCCACAGCCTCGCGCATCGCCGCGACGGCGGCTGCGGCAGCGCGAACGGGTTTCATGCCTTCGATGGGCATCGTGCTCGGCACGGCCATACTTTTGAAAGCCGTGTAACCATCCGCCACGGCCTGTTGCGCCAGTTCGGCGAAGCGTTTGGCGTTGTCGGCGGGCGTCTGATAAAAGTCCTCCATCTTCCCGCCACCGAGGTGGCAGTAAGTGCGCACCCAATCCCGCACCGGCCCGCCAAACAACTTCGAGAGCGGCATGTTCGCCACCTTGCCCACGATGTCCCAAAGCGCGAGGTCGATGCCAGCGATGGCCGTGGCCCGCACGATGCCGTGCCCGTGCCAGAAGTGTTGCCGATACATCATCTGCCACAGGTATTCCACCCGCGTCGGGTCCTCGCCGATGAGCAGGTGCGACATGTCTTCAATCGCCCCCACGATACTCCGCGTGTGCCACTCCAGCGTCGCCTCGCCCCAACCGATGAGGCCGGGCTGATCCGTGACGACTTTGACAAACACCCAGTTTCGCATCCGGGCATGGCAGACAAGGGTTTCGATTGAAGTGATTTTCATGGGGTAGGAGGACGGTTTTAGAACCGCTGATAAGACGCTGATGGAACGCTGATCTACTGCAACGCATCACATTTTGTGAAAACCGAAGTTTACACTTCCTCTCGTTCCGTTTTTGCGTATTTTCCTTCACGTGATCACTCACTTCGCGGACAAAAACACGCAGGCCATCTTCAAAGGCGAAGCGGTCAAGCGCGTCCCGCTTGAGCTTCAGCAGAACGTTCTGCGCAAGCTCCAGACCTTAGATGCCGCCACCTGCATCGCCGATCTTCAGGCCATCCCCGGCCTGCATTGCAAAGTCTATATCACACCGCTGTGGAGCATCCGCGTGAACAGCCAGTATCGCATCACGTTCACCTTCACCGAGTCGCCGATGGATGTCCGCAACGTGATGTATTCAGACTACCACTGAAGCGGCTCTGCCGCAGTCCAACGATCCAACCCAGGCCCATCCAAACATCATGAACACACGCACGAAGAAGAAGCAGACCGCAGCCTTGACGCCCGCCCACCCTGGCGAGATCCTGCTCAAAGAGTTCCTTGAACCGGCGGGCATCAGCCAGGCTAGGCTGTCGCAGGCCACCGGCCTCACCGTGAGCCGCATCAATGACATGGTCAAAGGACGGCGTGGCATCACGCCTGACAGCGCCATCCGGCTGGGGGCCGCTTTCGGCATCAGCCCCGGCTTCTGGCTCAATCTCCAGGCCGACTACGCCACGCGCATGGCCATGATCGAGAACGGTAGGGAATACTCCGCCATTGCCAAGATGCCGGAGCTTGCCGCTGCCGCATAGAAAACTTGGCATCCCGGTCATGGCCTGACCGCATGCGAAACCACCACGCCCGATAACGCTGTATCAATTCACCGTGATCGAAAAATGTCAGGCACATAGCCTTTCATGTATTTGGTGAGATTTGAACCGTCATTTCCAAAGATCGAAAGCAGAAACGATGTCTGAGCGAAAAGCCGCGAAGTCGTATTCGAGCTTGAGCTTCGCAAATTTGATTTCCAGAGCCTTAATCGACTCTTGGATAGCGAGTAAGAAGGCCTTTTTTTGATCATCGACGCTCAGTAGGCCGAATTTGGAATCAAGATGCAGCTCGCAAGAGAATGCCTTCTGCTTGGCTCTATAGGAACCAATTTTCAAACCATCATGCGTGGCGTGACCAGCCCGATTGTCTGCCGCACAGTAGAGAGTGAGGAAGAAACGATTAACTGCGTCGCCATAGATCTCAGGCCGCATGGTCTGGATGAGCAGCTTTGTTAGCTCCCGCTTCAAATCCCAAACGCGCTCAGAAACAGGGCCATTGCCACCAATAAGCCCCATGACGATTGGCATCTGCTTTTGAGCATTCCTCTGGGATGGAAGTTTTGTGAGATCCACGCAGGGAAACTCGATGCCAGCATATTCCTCCCATCCTTTGGCAGGGGACTCAGGCAGATCTGGACTGAAATGGTATTGAGGATTGAAAAGCCGCCAGCCCGCTTTGGGTTTGGTCCAACTGCCTCGCCGAAACCGATACTCGCCTTGACGATTAATGAACCAAGTTTCCCAACAATCTCCGTTGAAGTGAGCACAGGCATCCACGCGTTCATGATCGCCCCATCCTGTGATAGCGAGAGACTCACAGATGCGGACGGCCTTTGACCAAGCGCTCGCATCATCATACTCCACCAAACACAGCAACAGCTTAAAGAGCTGGCATTTGAGTTCTGTCTGATCCGATTGGCTCAGTAGGAACGAGCGAAGAGCTTCGATCTCTTCGTGTCTCAGAATTTCTGTCAGAAGATCATTCATCCTTATCTATGACTTAATGCGCATCGCAATCGCCTCAATCAAATGCTCCAAGCTCCCCGCTGCGACGACGGCGATGCTTTCCTGGTAGATGCCGGTGTCGTAAAGCTCGCGGGGTGGCAGATAGCTGGCACCCCAGTCGGCGGCGATGGTGGCGATGAGGATGATTTTGGCGGGGAAACGGCGGCGGAGTTCGGTTTGGAGGAGGGAGTAGCTTTCGCCTTGGACGCCGAGCCAGATGGCGTCACCGAGGTGCCAGAGGACGACTTGGAGGGGATAGGTTTCGCCGGGCGGGAGTTGGTGAAGGCGGTGGAGGAGGCGGGTTTTGCGCTCGGCCATGGCGCGGCAGTCGGCGGCGCGGGTTTCATCGCCAGCGGAGCGGGCGGAGACTTCGTCTGACTTGAATTGATCGAGCTCGGCCTGGGTTTGCTCGGCGGTGGGTTGACCGGGGCGATAGCGTAGCGCCTCGTGCCAGCGTTGGAGCTTCCAGGTGGCTTTTTCGGCGCGGTCGATGCTTTGATGCTTCCACGAGCCGAGCGTGGCACCGGAGACGACGGGGCCGGCATAAACAAAGGTCGTCCCAGCGGCGGGAAGGGCGGTGAGGGCCGACAAAGCGGCGTAACCGAGTTCGCGGCCGTTTCGATCCGCCGGTTTACCTCTCCTTTGGCGCTCCGCCTGCGATGGGACAGGTGCAGAAGGATCCGACACACACCGCGAACTTTGGCGTGAAGCTGCAAGAGCACTGCAAGGCCAACGGTGTGGCCTGTGAGCTGTTTTATCCGGGTGTGACCGACGTGAAGGCCAAATCAACGACGGAGTACCTGATCGCGAAGCTCAAGGAGTAGGCGTCAGAATCTTCTGAAAACAGGCTGCGGAGAGTGGACTACCTCCGCAGCTTTTTCTTCAGGCGCATCCAAGTCGGCACGTCGAGATCCTCGCCTTGCACGATGGAGGGTTCGGTGTCCTTGAAGCGTCCGCGATCTTCTTCGCCGAGGCTGAAGGTCTGCTGCGGATCGCTGGCAGGCTTGCGGGCGACGATGGTGGTGGCGTGAATCGTCGTGACTGCAGGCGGCGGCGTGTTGTCGAAGGAGATCAATTCATCCTGCGGCGGAGCAGACTCTGTTTGCAGCGTCACACTGCGGGCGACGACAGAGGCCAGAGTGGATTCCTTGGCACGGGCCGCCTCGGCGAGTTCTCTTGCCACCGGCGTGCGCACGGGAATGCGGGCGGTTTCAGGCGTGGGTGCGATTTCAGGCGGCGCGGGCTGCTCAGCCTCAAACTCTGCATCATCCAAAAATGTCGGCTCTTCTTCTTCGATGAAAGGCTCTGGTTCCGGTTCTTGGATGCTTTCGACGACTTCCACGGCAGGAGGGTGCGCTGGGGC